>JANOGE010000181.1:0-15520 GCA_031414035.1 Chitinophagaceae bacterium
AAAGCCAGCATGATAAAACTCATGGCCAACACCATGCTGTTGGTGTAAATTATGGCTGCATCCCTGATCAGCAATCCATAAGACAACCATAAAATAACACCCAGCATAAGAAACAATAACATCAGTAATGAAAGATCCTTCGCCGATTTTGTTTTCCAGATCTTTATTACCTGGGGTAAAAAAGTAATGGAAGTTATGGTACCTGCCAGCATTCCTAAAATTTGTATCCCATTCATGTAAATCAGTTTAATGCTGTTGTTGATAATGTTTGTCTTTTTCTTTCCCCTATCTGCTGGCGCCACATAGCAAAGTACAATCCTTTTTCCTGCAGTAAAAGTTCGTGTGAACCGGTTTCAACCACATCGCCTTTTTCCAGCACATAAATCCGGTCGGCATGCATAATGGTACTTAAACGGTGTGCAATTAAAATAGTTATCTGTCCTTTTTGTGAAGACAGGTCCCTGATGGTATTGGTGATCTCTTCTTCCGTCAACGAATCCAATGCAGAAGTTGCTTCATCAAAGATCAATAAATGTGGTTTACGCAATAAGGCACGGGCAATGGAAATACGTTGTTTTTCTCCACCTGATAATTTTAAACCTCCTTCACCGATCATGGTATCCAATCCTTTTTCTGCCCTTTCCAGCAAACCAACACAACTTGCTTTTATCAATACATCATTCAACTCTGCTTCAGTAGCTGACGGATTTACAAACATCAGGTTCTCTCTTATGGTACCGCTGAATAAATTAGTATCCTGTGTTACAAAACCAATTTGCTTACGAAGATCATCAAAGCGTATTTCGGTTTCATCTAAATTATTGTATAAAATTTTTCCTTCCAGCGGTCGATATAAACCAACCAGTAATTTCATTAATGTAGATTTACCTGAACCCGACGGGCCAACAAAGGCAATGGTTTCACCGATCTTTGCATCAAAACTGATATTATTGATGGCTTTATGGGTTGCTGTTTGATGTTTAAATGAAACCGTTTTGAAAGACAGGGTTTCAATATTGTTCAATGCTTTCGGGCTTGCCGGTTCCTGTTCAGGGGTTTTTATCATCAGGTTATGAAAATTATTCAGGGAAGCTTCTGCCTCCCGGTATGAGAGCAGGATATTGCCGATCTCCTGCAAGGGGCCAAATACAAAGAATGAAAATATCTGCATGGTAACCAACTGACCCGCATTCATTTTATCCTGGAAAATGAGGTACATCAAAATGAATAAAATAACCTGGCGTAAAGTATTTACCATGGTACCCTGTACAAAACTGATACTGCGTATCCTTTTTACTTTTTTTAATTCGAGCCCCAGTATCTTATAGGTATTTTTATTTAACCTTACTACTTCCTGTTCGGTAAGGCCAAGGCTTTTTACGAGTTCAATATTGCGAAGCGATTCTGTGGTAGAGCCGGCCAATGCCGTTGTTTCGCCAACAATATTTTTCTGAATTATTTTTATTTTTTTGCTTAAATAATTGGTGATCAGGGTGAGCAGGAAAATTCCCACCAGGTAGGCTACCGGAATACTCCAGTGAATATAAACGGCAGCATAAAAAAACACAAATACAACACCTATAATTACACCAAATAAAATGTTGATGAAATTGATCATAAATTTTTCTACATCAGCTCTTACTTTGGTCAATACTGAAAGTGTTTCTCCGCTACGCTGGTCCTCAAACTGCTGGTAAGGCAGTTTCATGGCATGTTGTAAACCATCGGTAAAGACCTTGGCACCAAATTTTTGTATAACAACATTTAAAAAATAATCCTGGAAAGCTTTTGCAATACGGCTGATCATAGCCACAGATATAGAAGCCACCAGGATAAACCAAACGCCTGGTTTGTCCCATGAAAAAGAATAAAAAAATCTATCCCAGTCAAAGTGGTGAGAAGGGGATAAAGTACTGCCCTGGTGATCATTTGCAAGGTTGATCAGCTTTCCCAACAAAATGGGGTCAACCAGAGAAAAACCAATATTAATGGCAGCTAAAGTTAAGGTAAGTGCTACCAGCCATTTATATGGCTTAAGGTAGCGAAGTAATATTTTCATTCAGATAGTTTGTGTCTAATTAAACATTGAAAAGCCCTAATGCATCAAATATCGTACAAGTTCGTAAAAAATGACAAGTTTACATGAAGGAGATCCCAATTCAATTTGTATAAAACAAATGGAGGTCACAAAATGTGACCTCCATTTGTTAGGTGGTCGCAAATTGCGACCACCTAATTAAATCAGCTTTTTTCATATACTGAGGCATTCATATAAACCATATTCTATCATTCATCTTCTCCTTCTCACTTGACAAAGACTTCCGAAGTTTTAAGAACTTCGGAAGTCTTGTAACTTATTTTCAAGCTCCCCATCCTTCCCTGTCCAAACTCCTGTACTGTATGGCTTCTGCCAGATGTTCGGGTTTTATATCATGGCAGGCCGACAGATCTGCAATGGTACGGCTCACTTTTAAAATACGGTCGTAGGCGCGGGCTGAAAGATTTAATTTTTCCATAGCTACTTTTAATAAATGCTGACCAGCGGTGGTTATCACACAAATCTCTTTCAATTGCCTGCTGCTCATTTGTGCATTCGCATAAACTCCATCGCTGTTTTTATACCGCTCTTCCTGTATTTCCCTTGCTTTTATCACCCGTTCCCTGATGCTGCTGCTTTTTTCATATTGCTTTGCCGATGATAATTCATTAAAGGCAACAGGCGTTACTTCCACATGCAGATCAATACGGTCTAATAAAGGGCCCGAAATTTTATTTAAATATTTTTGAACCGCTCCCGGAGGGCAGGTACATTCTTTTTCAGGGTGATTAAAAAATCCACAGGGACAGGGATTCATACTGGCTATCAACATAAATGAAGCTGGAAAATCCAATGCCACTTTTGCCCTGGAGATAGTAACTTTTCTTTCTTCCATAGGCTGTCGCATTACTTCCAACACCTGCCGTTTAAACTCGGGCAACTCATCCAAAAATAAAACACCATTGTGTGCTAAAGAGATTTCACCGGGTTGTGGAATACCCCCTCCTCCTACCAGGGCTACATCAGAAATGGTATGGTGCGGACTCCGAAATGGCCGCCTGGAAATTAATGTTGAATTCTCCGGAAGTTTGCCTGCAACAGAATGGATCTTTGTGGTTTCCAATGCTTCCTGCAAACTTAATGGTGGCAGTATAGTTGGCAGCCGTTTTGCCAGCATGGTTTTACCGGCGCCAGGCGGCCCTATCAGGATGGCATTGTGCCCGCCCGCCGCTGCGATCTCCAGGGCCCGTTTAATATTTTCCTGCCCTTTAACATCACAAAAGTCAATTTCAAAATCACTTTGTGCATTTGCAAATTCTTCTCTGGTATTAACGATAGTTGGTTGTATTGAATTTTCATCTTTAAAAAATTCAATCACTTCATTTATATGAGTAACAGCATAAACATTCAGGTTACTAACCATCGCTGCCTCTCTTGCATTTTGTTTGGGTACAATAAGCCCTTTAAATCCTTCCTTACGTGCCTGAATGGCAATGGGCAATGCTCCGGTTATAGGCCTGATCTCTCCATCCAGGCTGAGTTCACCCATAATAACATATTCACTTAATCTTTCCGGATTTTCAATTTGTTCTGTAGCGCCCAATGTACCTATGGCAATGGGTAGATCAAATGCAGTACCCGATTTTTTTATATTGGCAGGTGCCAGGTTTACCACCAGTTTGGTACGGGGCATATAATAATGATTGCTCTTGATGGCACTCTCCACCCTTTGTAAACTTTCTTTTACCGCATTATCGGGCAGGCCAACGATATAATAGTTTTGTCCCTGGTTATTTACACTCACTTCAACAGTAATGGAGATGGCTTCTACTCCATAAACAGCGCTGCCGAATGTTTTAACCAACATGGAGATGAATTAACCACTAAATTCAGTAATGAAAATCAATTTACGCTGTTGATTTTCTTTGGTTTTACTGGTGTTTTCATCATACATCATCAATA
Source organism: Chitinophagaceae bacterium (assembly GCA_031414035.1). Taxonomy (GTDB): domain Bacteria; phylum Bacteroidota; class Bacteroidia; order Chitinophagales; family Chitinophagaceae; genus Ferruginibacter. The sequence goes on from JANOGE010000181.1 coordinate 4,001, forward strand.
AATTACCTTGCATTACAGGTCATTATTACATCAATAGCAGAGAGAGTTGAAAAACTATTTTTTATAGATTGCTGTCCCCGGATGAAAACTCTCCCAACTATGCCAAAACTCCTGGTAGGCCTGTATTACAGAAAGTCGGCTGCCTTTTAATGTACCTTCAATACATTCTCCATTCATGTTCCATACAGAATTAGTTGTCGTATCTTTTAAAGTTTGTGACGTTGCATCCCGGCTAAAGTGTAATAATTTATCATTCACCTGTCTGTCCCATACATGAAACGAACGGTTGTCATTCTCCAATACCAACACTAAAGCTGTATTTTGAAAAGTATCATTGATCACTCTTTGCTTTACCAGTTCATTCCAGTCATACGCCTTTGCATAGCCATCTTTCTGCACACCTATTATCCATGATTTAAATTCCCATGAACCGCTGTCTCTTTTTTCCAACCCGCTTTTTATTATGCCTTCATCAAATCCTTCCAGCCCTTTGTATTGCTTTGCAAATACATTATCGGGTTGCAGGATGGTTGTGTTTGGATATTTGCGTATCCAGGCACCAAGGCTCATTTGCGCTGAAGCTATTTCTTTAAGAGCCGTTCCTTTTAATGGACCAGCTACAGCAATACCTGTTGCCTGCCGCCACCAGCTCTTTGTACCGGCATCTTCAAACATGGCATTAAAATGATCCATACCCACCAAACGGAATTTTTGAAACGTACCGTTTACAAAAGGGCTGAATACACGGCCCGTTCTGCAAACCGAACAATACGTAACCATTACCGGCCCGCCACCAACCGTATCCTGTACCTGGTGATGATAACCGATGATCTCAATGGGATAGGCGCTTGCCTGACCGTTTATACTTACGCCGATAACGAGTTTTGTGCTGTCAACTTTATTATCAGCTACTGTTGCCACTACTTTATTTTTGGGCTGGTAAAACATTTTATCAGCCAGGAATTTAAAATTGAAAAAATATAAAACAGTTGCATACAATAACACAAAAAAAGAAAGAAGGATCTTTTTCCACCACCTGCTGTTACGAAAAATGTAGATCATTGCAGGTAAAACCAGGATCAATCCTATAACCCTGAACCCCGAGATATAATTATTCAGGAAATAAGCGATCTCTATGGTATTGGATTTCTGACTCCCCGGGAAAGGCATGATGAAATAAACACGTAAAATTTCAGCCGTAAACAGAATTAATAAGCCGGGTATTAGGAGTAGTGTTCTTTTCATCAGTAATAATTTTAAAAGCAAAATACAATAAATAAATGCTTCTATATTGATGATCTCCTTGCCAATATGAAGAAAAAGCTGATATACCTATTCAATTGCCGTTGGTAGCTGCCATACCGAGGAACGAAGGATCTGCCGGGCTTTATTACTTTTTTTAGCAGATCCTTCGCTATCGCTCAGGATGACAGCAATATTGGCAGAAAATCTGAAATTCATGTTTTATCGCAGCGGAGCAGTTTTATTTATTTCATAGTTTCTCCAGCATCTCAACCACCCCTTCTCTTTTTAATATCAAATACCCAAGCCGGTCATTACTGATGCCGTCTTTAAGCTGGTAACTGAACTGCAACTGGTCGCCGGTAACCGTGGTCTCAAAATATTTAAAATCAATATTGGGGTATTTTTTCAGCTCCTCCCCTATCTCGTATAAATGTGTGGAGAGTATGAACAGTGAATTTTTCATTTTTAATAACCCTTCAATAACTGTGCTGCTGCACTTCATAGCATCCTGCACATTGGTGCCTTTAAATAATTCATCAATCAGTATCAGCCATTTATTACCATCGCTTATTTTGGTGATGGTGGCTTTAATGCGCTGTACTTCGTTATAAAAATAACTTTCGCCTTTGGCAATATTGTCCACCACATTTATATTACTGAGCATGCCGTCAAACAAAGTGAGTTTCATCTGCTGAGCCGGTACACCCATACCAACATGTGCCAGAAAAACAGAAGTACCAACCGATTTGATAAATGTACTCTTACCAGCCATGTTAGCGCCTGTTAAAAAAAGAAAATTGGTTTTTTGATTCAGCATTATATCATAAGCTACCGGTTCCGTTACCAACAAATGGTACAAGCCTTTTGTCTCAATAACTGGTTGATCGTTTTTAACAAATTCCGGAAACACCAATCCGATTTTTTGAACAGCCCTTGCCATACCATACCAGGCATCTACCTGTGCATACAATACAACCAGATGAAGCATGTTGTGCTTATAATTGTTCCGGATGAAATGTGCAAAATGCAGTAATTGAGGGTGGGTTAATGCCTCTGCGTTTTGATGCTTTGATACAACATTGAATTGTTCTTTACTAATTATCTTTTCAATTTTAGTCAATACGTTTTTTAACGGCAGTGGTAACTCATCCTTTGAAAACAATACCAGCAGGTTCTGAAAACCTTTTATAAAATCAAAACAATGTTTTGCAGAAAAAGTAACCAACGCAAAATCAGGGCCATGTAATAATTTATAAGAATAGGCCTCAATGGCCGAAGGATTTGCCGGAATCAGGCTGATATTGGAATCAAAAAATTTTTCCACCACCATCACTGTACCATTTGTTATTTGAGCTGGCCATTGCTGCTGATGCTTAATAATAAGCTGTAGGGTTTGTTGCACGGCAATGATCTCATCTTCAGTTTTTAAGGCCGTGCAGAAGTTGATCCGTAATTGTTCGCTGCCATGGGTGGTACTGCACAGGTCCAGTTTGTTAAAGACTGAGATCTCTTCCCCATTCTGGAACATAGAAAGATCGGCAAGCGTTGTTTTGTCAATATCCATATACAAAAGACAGGTTTTTTATGCGGTTGATGATGTACGCCGGTATATTCATAATTGATCCGGAAAAATAATGAACCTCTGTGTTCATTTTATTACCTGGTAAACAATAACCGTTGCCCTTTTGCGGATTCGTCAAATCTCCCGTTATCATAAACCAGGTTGCCACTTACAAATGTGCTTACTATAGATGCAGGAAAAGTGAAATTCTCTAAAGGGCTCCACCCGCATTTGTATAAAATATTTTTCCTGGTAACCGTTGATGGCAAATTATTATCCACCACAACGAGATCAGCAAAATATCCTTCCCGGATATAACCCCGGTCCCTGATCTGAAAACAATCGGCCACGGCATGGCTCATTTTTTCAGCAATTTTTTCCAAACTTAGCTGTTTTCCTGGGGGAAGATCCTTCCTTTGCCGGTGATAATGCAGCATTAATAATAAAGGATGCTGTACCAGCGGCAGCCCTGCATGAGCATGTTCATAAGGCCCTTTTTTTTCTGATAACAGGTGCGGCGCATGATCTGTAGCAATTACATCAAGCCGGTCATCCAGCAAAGCATTCCACAACGCCTCTTTATTGTGCGGTGCCTTTATAGCCGGGTTGCATTTTATTTTATACCCCAGCTGTTCATAATCCTCAGCCGTAAAATGCAAATGATGTACACACACTTCCGCCGTAATTCTTTTTTCCTTTATGGGCATCATGTTACTGAAAAGCTGTAATTCTTTTTCAGTACTGATATGTAATATGTGTAAGCGGCTGTTGTATTTCTGGGCAAATTTTATGGCAATCAAAGAAGATTCAAAACAGGCTTCCGCATTTCTTATTATTGGATGATCGGATGGAGTTAATTCAACCTTTGAGGATTTTAAGCGTTCGTAATTTGCTTTCAGTATCTTTTCATCTTCGCAATGGGTGGCGATCAGCAGTTCACTTTCCCTGAATATTTTATCTAATGCCGAATGACTATCTACGAGCATATTCCCTGAACTGGCTCCCATAAATATTTTAACACCACATATATCTGTTTTATGAGCATTTATCTTTAATACTTCCTCAGCATTGGTATTGCTGGTACCCATAAAAAAAGAATAATTGGCAAGTGAAGTATTTGCCGCTATGGTGTATTTATCTTCCAGCAATTGGGGGGTGAGTGCATTAGGAAGGGTATTCGGCATTTCCATAAAACTGGTTACGCCGCCGGCAACCGCCGCTCTACTTTCGGAATAAATACTTGCTTTATGCGTTAGTCCGGGTTCCCTGAAATGGACCTGGTCATCAATTACACCCGGAAAAAGATGTTTTCCCTCACCGTTAATTTCAGTTACCCTGTATTTTGTTCCGACTGATGGTGCAATTTTTTCTATACGTTCGCCGTTAGTCAATACATCCAATGACTTTATTTTTCCTTCATTTACAACCTGTATGTTCTTAAAAAGGTATTTTTGCATATCTTGAATTTAGATGCCTGTTAAAAACTAAAATTATCCAATGCAAATTATCAAAAGCTTCACCAAACTGCTCATTTTTATTTGCCCTGCTTTTGCGACCGCACAATCCACCTTCTTAACACCCGGATCAAAAGATATTCATTTTGTTGACCGCATGGAGATCAAACAGCAAAAAAACACCCATCTTAATTTTTCAGCCTTACGGCCTTTTAACAGGAAGTATATAGTAGAACAAACTGAATTTATTGACAGTGCCCGGTTAGGATATATTGATTTAAAAACTGGCCAGGATAAATATCCTGAATGGCTGGACCAGGGACTCACACCGGTGGATGAATATAACCTGGACCATTTTTTAATGAACAATACCGAATGGGTGACCGGGCCAGGAACAGCGTTTAAAAGTAAGAAGCCGATATTAAAGACCTTTTATAAAACAAAACCAAACTTCCTGGAGGTTAAAACAAGGGATTTTTTCCTGGTCGTAAATCCTGTATTGCAGTTTAATGCCGGTTTTGAAACCGGAACCAAAAATCAGTCCATCTATTTAAACAGCCGTGGTGTTAGTGTAAGGGGAATGATTGCCCGCAAAGTAGGTTTCGCTTCCTCTATTATAGAAAACCAGGAAAGGGGGCCCCTTTTTTATCAGCAGCAGGTAGCCAATTTCAGAGCTGTACCCGGAGTGGGATTTTATAAGCCTTTTAAAACAACCGGTGTTGATTATTTTGATGCAAGAGGGTACATCACTTTTAATGCAGCAAAGTTTATTGATATACAATTCGGATACGACAAAAATTTTATTGGAAACGGGTACCGCAGTTTATTTTTAAGTGACTGGGGTAACAGTTATTTATTTCTGAAACTAAACACCAGGATCTGGAAAATAAATTACCAGAATTTATTTATAGAACTGATGCCGCAGTTTAAAAAAGCCGGTGACACCTTACTTGACCGTAAATATGCGGCCATGCACCACCTGAGCATGAATGTTACCAAATGGCTGAATATTGGTTTATTTGAAGGTGTTATTTTTGGACGTAAGAACCATTTTGATTTACAATATCTTAATCCGATTATTTTTTACCGCCATATTGAAGGCACGGTTGGAAGCCCTGATAATGCCATTGCCGGTTTTGATTTTAAGGCAAATATTGCACACCGGGTACAATTATATGGCCAGTTAATGCTCGATGAATTCATCTTATCCGAAATTAAAAACAATCCTACAAGCTGGGTCAATAAATGGGGTATACAGGTTGGACTAAAATATGTAGATGCATTTGGTATCCCTAACCTTGATGTTCAGCTGGAAGCAAACAGGGTTCGCCCATTTACTTATTCGCATAACGATACCGTAGCCAATTACACTCATTATAATCAACCCCTGGCACATCCACTGGGATCAAATTTCCAGGAGTTTATCAGCATCATCCGCTATCAACCTGCACCAAAATGGACTGTGTATTTACAGGCCATGTATTATTACAAGGGATTAGACAGTGCCAACAAGAATTTTGGTGGCAATATTTTTAAAGATTATACAACCCGTTCTATGAACAATGGATTTAACATCGGAAGCGGTAATAAAGCAAACTGTTTTAATGGAATTTTGCAGGTATCATACGAAATAAAGGAAAATCTGTTTTTAGACCTGATAGGACAATACCGGTATTATAAAACCCAAAACAATCCATTAGTTACAAATACAACATTAATAACTGCAGGCATACGCCTGAACATGTTTAACAGGAGGTATGATTTCTGATAAACCATTCTTTATTCTACCGTGAGTGAAAAAGAAATAATACGGGAATTAATTTTATCTATAGTGCTGGAAAATTTAAGGTTTTTATCCCGGCTGTGCAGATTACCAATACCCCAACCCATTTTCAATTCGGGTGTTAATACAAACATCGGGAAATAAAAATGGAATCCCAACCCGGCTTCTACACCGTAATCTAATCTTTTAAGTTTAATCAGATTTTCTGCTTTTCTTGCACCGGCATTTGAAGCAAGATCATACTCCGCCTTTGCACCCGCCATCATGTATACTTTAAAATTATTGATCCGGTCACTGCTGAATTTTAACTGGATAGGTAAGGTTAGAGAAATGGATTGTACTTTTTTCTGTGTTACAGGAGTTTCGCCACCCGGGCCATCAGGATATTTTAAATTATATTCAAATGCTTTTTCGGTAAAAGTGAGGTTAACCGGGTAAGTACGGATATCAAAATGTTCACTCAGCCGTATATTCACCAACCAGGCAAGATTGATACCGGTACTGTTGATACTTTCAATCACCATAATACTATCCTGCTGTAAAAAAGATGGATGATGGGTAAAACTGAAATGAGAGCGGTTTGCTCCCAGGTTTATCCCAAAGCGTATCTGCTTATCATCATGATCATCCATATTGATCTTTTCTCTTAATTGCGAAAAGCCAATCAGGGGATAAAATAAAAAAGCAATACCAGAATAAATTATTTTTCTCCGCAATAGATGCTGCATATACCTAAGCTCAGTGGTTTACAATACGTGTTTTTATATCCCAGATCGTCTAAGATACCTGTAAAAAATTTTCCTTCCGGAAATTGGTTAATTGATTCGTCGAGATATTGGTATGCGCTGCGGTTTTTTGATAATAATCTGCCTACATTAGAACAGATGATCTTCATGTACAGATTGTACATTATTTTTACAACCTGCATTTTGGGCTTACTGAATTCAAGAACAACTAATTTACCACCTGGTTTTAACACCCGCTTAATCTCACTTAATCCTTTTTCCAGGTTTTCAAAATTACGTACCCCAAATGCCACCGTTACCGCCCCAAACGAATTGTCATTAAAATTTATTGTTTCGCAATCGCCATTTAACAGTTCTATAGTGTCTTGCAGGCCCATTTTTTCTATTTTTTTTCTGCCTATATCCAGCATTCCGTCACTTATATCAATTCCGGTTATTTTTACCGGACGTAATATATCAGATGCCATAATAGCCACATCTGCTGTACCGGTTGCCACATCCAGTATATTTTCAGGTTTTATATCCGCTAATTGTTTTATGGCTTTCTTCCGCCATTTTACATCAATACCGGCACTCAGAAAACGATTTAAAAAATCATATCGAAAAGCAATATCATTAAACATACGGGCTACCTGATGCTTTTTGCTAAGGCCTGAATTCTTATAGGGTACTATATTATCGTGTGCATAATCTGACATCGTCGGCAAAGATAAGGGATTGGGGAGAAGTGGTATTGGATACTGGATAACGGAAGCTCCCCCATTATTAAATGTCATTCAATAATTAAACCCAGGCCACTATATGTTATCCGGAATTGGCTTTCGGCTATCTTTGCCATATGCAGATCAAATCGGCGAAATACATTATCAGCAGCCCCGGTTTTGAAAAATGCCCGGCACCGGACAGGCCGGAGTATGCTTTTATCGGGCGCAGCAATGTGGGTAAGTCATCGGTAATAAATATGCTCTGCAATAATGAAAAACTTGCTAAAACTTCAGGTTCTCCCGGTAAAACACAGCTCATCAATCATTTTGAAATCATAAGCAGTATTGATGAATCTGACGGAAAGAAGAAGATCAACACGTATAAGTGGTACCTGGTTGATCTACCCGGATATGGTTTTGCCAAAGTAAGTATAAGCAGCAGGCGGCGATGGGAACAGATGATTGAAAACTATTTACGTAAAAGAGAAAACCTTACCATGGTTTTTGTGTTGATAGATGCCCGGCACAGCCCTCAAAAAATAGACCTTGAATTTCTGGAAAATTTAAAACTGTGGCAGGTACCATTCAGCCTGATATTTACTAAAGCGGATAAGGAAACCCAAAGAACGGTGAGTAAGAATGTGAAAGATTTTTTATTGGCCATGAAAAAAACCTGGCAGTTTTTACCCCAAAGCTTTATTAGCAGTGCCGTAAAGAAAACAGGAAAAGAAAAAATACTGGCCTGTATTGAAGAAACCAATAATCAACATTAATATATAGCCGTATTAAATCCCTGGCAATCCAAAAGAACCGTATAAAATTAATTCACTACTTTATTAGCGCAGCTGCTGCTGGCAAATGCTTCGGGTTTAGCTTTAAAAGCAAAGCCCATTCCCAAAATATAGCCCATGGCTTCACGTAATGCTTCATTACTTTTAAACTGAGGATTGGTATTAATATCAGCATGCACTTCCATATCTACATCATACAAAGTAAACAGGTCACATAATTCATAAGCTATTTCAATACTTTTTGCCACTTCTACCAGCATCCTTTCTTTAATACTGTATTTATAAAGTGTTTTTTCGTTGTGAATAAACATAAAACCGCCATGGCCTTCTCTTAAAAAAACAATGACGGTGGCAAATTCTGTTTCTTTTCCTTTTACCTGGCTGTCGGTTCCAATGCAAACTTTTAAATGATAACCTGCAAGTGTTTCCCGCCTGATCGTTTGTTCTACAGCATCTTTGATGTGCATTTGAATGGGATCACCGTTAAATTTTCTCCATAACATAAATTAGGGTTTTCTAAAATTACGTAAAAAAGAAATGCAAAAATTGATCTTTATATTTATCCTGCATTAAAAAATTATGAATAAAAAAGGGGATAGCCCCTAACGCTACCCCCTAACTTACACATGAATCTACCTTACTGCTTTATAATCCTTTCGGTTTGCTTTTTATATTTGCCTTAGCGTTGAATAAAATACATACCGCCGAAAGGCCTGAAGCATTTACTTTATGATACCATTTAAGAATCTACCTGTAAATACAGTTCTCGATTATTATCACTGAGCAGGCATTTATAATGGCCAGCCGTATTAATGGTAATAGCATTTTGTACCAGGGTAAAAACGTAAAATAGCCGGTTGGTATTGCCTGTTCCTTTTACTGCAATGGTATTTAATTTGGTTTTAAGGTAAGCTGGTTAAACGTCCTGTTTAAGAAAACACTGATAAGAAGTTCATATTATTCAATATATAAAAAAAGAAACGTATTTAAAAGCGGTGAAGAAAAAAAAATTCCTTTAAAGATTTAGTACTGGCCTGTGTTTAATAATACCAGGGTACAGGCTTCCATAGGCTTAATTCCGTTTTGTAACGCCAGCTCAAACAGCTCATCATTTTCGGTTCCCGGATTAAATATTATTCTTTGGGGATGAAGTGAAATTATGTAATCGTAATATGCTTTTTGATGTGCAGGATTTAAATAAATGGTAATGGTACCTATATTACTAAACGGCTTTTGCTCTGTTTCAATATGGATACCTGAAATCATCCCTTTTTTCTTACCTATTGCAACTATCATATGACCGTAATGGATGAGTCTTATTATGGCCAGGTTACTATAGCGTGCCGGATTTTCTGAAGCACCCAATATCAATGTCTTTTTCATCTCCATACTTATAAAAACCTTGCTTTGATCTCCGGGGTAGGCAACATACATTCCTGTCTGATCCCAAACCATTTATACCTGTTTTTTGCGATCAGGTTGTAAATACCATCCCTTATAAATTTGGGGACTATCATAAAACCATAGCATAAAGGCCAAAGCCCTTTCAGGTGACGACAAACTTTTAAGGCTCCGGTTGAACGGCTGTATGCTTTCCCGTTTTTTATAAAAATAAACGACTGCAAATCATTTGCAGGTAAATGATATTGCTGCACCAATTTTTGCCCGGCTCCGCTTTGCAAAGCTGCAAACTGAATCGTTGCTTTAGCATCCTTTTTTATAACAAAATTTACAGCACTGTTACAAAAATTACAAACACCGTCAAATAATATAATGGGTTGTTCTTTCATTAAGAACACAAAGTTAAAACAATTGACACCTTTATCATCCGGTATAGTATACCCTGAATATATTTTTTTATTTTAACAAAGCCAATGGGCGTTGATTCATTTTTTTCACTTCCAAATAACATAATCCTGTATAATAAACAGTCATAAAGGATGCCATAAAAACGAAAATCACAGAAGCATGATAACCGGGTTTTCCAGGAATTTTTTTACAGTTTGCAGAAAAGCTGCACCCACAGCACCATCTACGGTACGGTGATCACAGCTCATGGTAAGTTTCATGATGTTGCTTACCGCAAAGCTCTCCCCGTTTTTTACCACTATTTCCTTAATTCTGCCCACCGCTATAATAGCGCTGTCGGGGGGATTAATGATGGCCGTAAATTCTTCAATATCCATCATTCCCAGGTTAGAAATGGTAAACGTGTTTCCACTGAATTCGGGAGGTTGCAGTTTTTTTTCTTTTGCCTTTCCATATAATTCTTTGGCTTCAGATGCAATTTGTGAAAGGGTTTTTTGGTCGGCGAAACGAATCACCGGAACGATCAATCCATCAGGTGTTGCCACTGCACTGCCAATATGAATATGATGGTTCTGGCGGATAAAATCTCCCCCGCCCGATCCGGCAGGGGCGGTCATCCAGCTGCTGTTCACATTCGGATGCAGGCGCAGTGACAGGGCCACTGCCTTAATAACAAAATCGTTGAAGGATATTTTAACCGGGCCCGCTTCATTAAGTTGTGTGCGCACATTAATGGCATTATCCATGTTAATTTCCATGGTTAAATAAAAATGCGGTGCACTGAATTTACTTTCTGCCAACCTGCGTGCAATGGTTTTACGCATTTGTGTTAATGGCACATCGGTATGTCCTTCCTGACCGGCTGCAGTAAAAACAGGTATAGCAGCAACGGATGTTTTTGCCACAGGAACGGTGGAAGGGATATAACTGTCAATGTCTTTTTTGGTAACCCTTCCCCCATCACCACTGCCACTGATTTTGTTTATATCAATTCCTTTATCGGCAGCTAATTTTTTTGCTAATGGGGAAGCTTTTATCCTGCCGTTTGAAGAACCTGTTTGTTCGCTACTTGCTACTTGCTGTTCGGTAACTGTTGAAGATGCAACAGGCTGACTGCTGGCTGTCAAATGCTGGCTGCCAACTGCAGATTGCTCACTTTTCTCTGCGGCTACATACGCACTCACATCTGTTCCCGCTTTACCAACAATTGCAATGATCTCATTTATCTTTGCAGCATTACCTGCTTCCACACCAATATATAATAATGTACCTTCTTCATATCCTACAACTTCCATGGTAGCTTTATCCGTTTCTACATCAGCCAGTACATCATCAGCCTTTACATGATCACCAACTTTCTTATTCCAGGATATTATTTTTCCTTCAGTCATGGTATCGCTCAGTAAAGGCATACGAATTTCTTTTGC
>JANOGE010000182.1:0-15503 GCA_031414035.1 Chitinophagaceae bacterium
GCTGTTGGCCGCCTGATAATTTTCCAATGTTTTTTTAATTAATCCTTCACCTCCCACAAAACTTTCCTTCAAAGCCTATTCAATTTAACCAACCAGGGCTTATGCTGACTAATCACTTAACACTCACATAACATTAGCGTAAACATTTGGTTACAGTAATTGCTTCAATTTGCAATATTACTAACCTCATAATCTTACGACAATGAAAAATATCCGCTATTTTTTTCTGAATCTTTCTGTAAGAATTTTTCTGCCCATGCTTTCGGCTTTTTATCCGGCCCTGAAATTTTATAAAATCCATTAATGGATAAAATAAAAAAACGAAAGCTGGATATCCTTGTTCTGTCTGATGTACATCTTGGTACGTATGGTTGTCATGCCAAAGAATTATTGCTTTACCTTAAAACCGTTAAGCCAAAGACCGTAATACTCAACGGGGATATTATTGATATCTGGCAGTTTAGTAAAAGATACTGGCCAAAAGCACACATGCGGGTGATAAAACAGCTAATGCACTGGATGAGCAAAGGAGTTAAGATATATTATGTTACCGGTAACCACGATGAAATGCTGCGGAAGTTTGTTGGATTTAAAATGGGTTCATTAAAGATCGTGAATAAAGTAATACTGGAACTGGAAAATGGCAAGACGGCCTGGTTCTTTCACGGCGATGTGTTTGATGTAACCATGCAGCACAGCAAATGGCTGGCTAAACTGGGCGCTGTAGGTTATGATACGCTGATACACATCAACCAGCTTGCCAATTTTATTTCTGAAAAGGTATTTAAAAAAGGAAAACTATCCCTGTCGAAGAAAATTAAGAACAGTGTAAAAAGCGCTGTTAAGTTCATCAATAATTTTGAACAGACCGCGGCTGATATAGGCATCAGTAACAACTATGATTATGTGGTTTGCGGCCATATTCATCAGCCGGAGATGCGGGAGATAATAAATGAACAGGGGAAAATAATATACCTGAACAGTGGCGACTGGATAGAGAATTTAACCGCCCTGGAATATGTTAACAGCGAATGGAAGATCTATCGCTTTGATGAAAGTGAAATGAAAAAAATGTTTGTAAACGGGCACGATGAAGTAGAGCTGAACAATACACAGCTATTTGACAACATGGTTGAAGAATTCAATTTATTGAAACAGTAATGAAAATATTGTACGCCATACAAGGTACCGGTAACGGCCATTTAAGCAGGGCAAGGGATATTATACCTCTGCTGCAAAAAAAAGGGGACCTCGATATACTGGTAAGTGGTATACAGGCAGATGTGGAATTGCCTTATCCGGTGAAATATAAATTCAAGGGACTGAGTTTTATTTTTGGAAAGAAAGGGGGCATTGACCTGATCGCTACTTACAAAAAGAGCAGTTTAAAACAATTGTACCAGGAAATTAAAAGCCTGCCTATTGAAACTTACGATCTGGTGATCAATGATTTTGAACCGGTAAGTGCATGGGCCTGCAAAATGAAGCATAAAAAATGCATCGGGCTAAGCCACCAGGCGGCCGTCATCAATAAAAAGTCTCCCAAACCCAAAAAAAATGATGTGCTGGGTAAGGCCGTGCTTAATAATTATGCACCGGTAAGTGAAGCATATGGCTTTCATTTTGGGGCTTATGATAAAAACATTTTTACCCCGGTGATCAGAAGCCAGGTGAGGCTGGCTAATCCGGTAAATGGTGATCATTACAGTGTTTACCTGCCGGCATATAGTGATCAACGGATCATAAAAGTGCTTGGGGAGATCAGGAATGTTCAATGGCAGGTGTTCAGCAAACATTCAAAAAAGGAGTATAATGAAAAGAATATCCACATAAGGCCGGTTAATAATGATGATTTTATAGAGAGCCTGATCACCTGTACCGGTATTTTGTGTGGTGCCGGATTTGAAACACCGGCTGAAGCCTTGTTTTTACAAAAGAAACTGATGGCCATACCCATGAAGGGGCAATATGAACAGCAATGTAATGCAGCAGCATTAAAAACCATGGGTGTTCCTGTCATTAAAAGTTTAAAGAAAAAACACCTGGATAAAATAAAATCGTGGATTGCCGGAAAACAACGGATACAGGTAAATTATCCCAACAGCACCGAACGGATAATAAATATGATTATAAAAAAACAAGATGATAACGCAGAAAAAAAATACAAAAAACTTGGAGAGGGTATTTACTCTGCTAAAAAACTAAAAGAAAAAAGCTTTGGAAAAATACTCAATAAAATTACTTACTAGGTATTATGCTCTATACAAAAAATGATTTTGGGGATGATTTTATTTGGGGTGTTTCCACGGCCGCCTACCAGATAGAAGGTGCACACAATATTGACGGAAAAGGGCAGTCCATCTGGGATACCTTTACTCAAAAAAAGAAAAAGATATTCAATAATGAAAATGGAAACATTGCCTGTGATTCCTATCACCGCTATGCCGAAGACATCTCACTGATCTATAAGCTCAATATATCCCATTACCGGTTTTCTATTTCCTGGAGCCGTATTCTGCCACAGGGCGTAGGAGCTGTAAATCACAAGGGTATAGATTTTTACAACAAGATGATTGATTTTTGCCTGGAACTTGGTATTGAGCCATGGATAACTTTGTATCATTGGGACCTGCCCGAAGCACTGCAACAAAAAGGGGGCTGGACAAACAGGGATATCATTCATTGGTTCAGCTATTATGTTGACTGCTGCATAAAATATTTTGGAGACCGGGTTAAGTACTGGATGGTGCTTAATGAACCCATGGTATTTACGGGAGCCGGCTATTTTTTGGGTGTACATGCACCCGGTAAAAAAGGGTTAAGCAGTTTTCTAGCAGCTGCCCATCATGCTGCTATTTGCCAGGCAGAGGGCGGACGGATAATAAAATCACTCCTTGGAAATTGTAAAGTAGGAACCACATTTTCTTATTCGCATATAGAACCTTACAGATACAATGAGGAAAAGGATATAAATGCAGCTGTAAAAGTTGATACATTGCTTAACCGTATGTTTATTGAACCCTTACTGGGAAAGGGTTACCCAACCGGTGATTTAAAAATACTGGAACGAATAGAACGGTTCATGCATCCACACGATGAAAAAAAACTGGCTTTCGATATGGATTTTATTGGTCTGCAGAATTACACCAGGGAGTTTGTAAGCTATGCACCTTTCATGCCATTTGTAAAAGCTAAAATTATTAAAGCCAGTAAAAGAAATGTTGAACATACCCTGATGGATTGGGAGGTTTATCCACCCAGTATTTATAATGCATTAAAAAGATTGCATACGTATGATAAGATTAATGAAATTATTGTTACTGAAAACGGAGCTGCATTTAATGATACGTATAAGGAAGACAGGGTTGATGATTTTAAAAGGGTACGGTTTTTACAGGATTATATTGCACAGGTTTTACTGGCAAAAAGAGAAGGCGTAAAAGTTAATGGTTATTTTGTATGGACCCTGCTTGATAATTTTGAATGGGCCGAAGGGTATTATCCAAAATTTGGCCTTGTGAATGTAGATTTCAGAACACAAAAAAGAACAGTAAAAAATTCCGGCAGCTGGTATAGCCATTTTTTAAAGAATACACTGGCTTCTTCAAAGGAATTCGGGAAAGAAGAAAGTGTAAAAGCGATTTAATAATTGCTTAATGCTGTTTTTACACCAGGATTAAACGGCAATCATACTTTTATATGGCAGTTAGTTTAAGTTTTTTTGGGAACGTAAAAGAAACCTCCGCTTTTCTAAGACGGGGGTTTTATTTTGGTAAGAAATCTTTCAACCGCCAGATATAAAATCTCCGGCAGCTATTTCCGTTTCTTTCCTGTTCAATTATTTCAGGGGGAAGTATTGTTGTAAAACTCTGGACGAAAAGGTTTTCGACATCAAAATTATAGTTGGAAGGGACAATACAGTAAGCATCTGCTCCCGGTTGCAATTTTTTTCTTTCCCGGTTTATCCATGCATATTGATGAATATCATTTATATCGCCGACAGCCAGCAGGTGTTTATTAACAGGTATAGCCACGTAATAATCTATATGTGATGCCGGGAACCATTTATTACTTATGATCACTGCATCATTCTTCATGATTCCTGATTCGAGGTCTGCTTTAACCATCCTGGCAAAGTTTATTTCAAGGTCATTCCAACCGTACATATCTAAAGTAAAATCTCCTTCACCCAAAATCTGTCTATCTTTTTTTCCGATAGTCCCGGGAAAAAAATTGATCAGTAAGGTCCCGGCAGCAAGCAGCAAACATAAAAATGAAGTTGCTATCAACAGTTGTTTTGGCATTACTCTTTTTTCAGAAACTGTTTTCCTATTTGACCCGGCGATGTTGCAGGCAGTTAGTAAAATAAGACTGCTGTATGCCGGACCTGTCCAGTGTGGCAGCACATTTTTAAAAAGGGAGATAAGCGTGGCAATCATTATTAATGGTAAGCTGCAAAACAGCAGTATTCTTTTTTGAGAAGGCAAAACAGGCAATTTGTTTTTAATTGCTTTAACAGTTGCCGGTATCATCAGTATAAAAATGACCGGGTTGCAATACAATACCTGGCCGCCTGCAAATGTTAAAAAGGAAATGACATCAGGTCCGCCGGTTGATACATCTACCCGGTTACTGTGATAGAGGTAGGTGATAAAATGATTATTGATATTCCATTGTATTACAGGATAAAAAAATATTATAGTAATTACACCGGATACATACAGAACGGGCTCTTTCAGCCATTGCCTTTGGTAAAAGAAAATATACAGTAAAAACCCAAGCCATAAAAACGATGTATGAATTTTGCATAACATTCCAATTCCTGCTACAACAGCAAATAGTAAAAGCTTTCTTTTCTTTTCACGGTTTATGTTACTGTGCCCGGTTATACTGATCAGCAAATACAGTCCTGCTGACCAACAAATCATCTGTGGCGAATCGGGTAAGATAAACGTACCGGCTATAATGCTGCCATAGATCGTTGCGGTATATATTACAGCAGCCAAAAAGCCGGTATATGAATTGTTTAATTTTTTGCCACATAAAAAAAAGAACCAGGTAGTGATGGCTGCAGATATAATGGCGCCAAGCCGTATAAAGAATTCGGTGTCTAAAAAAAGATCAGCGGTGGTAAATCTGATCAGCCAGCCCACCACCGGCGGATGGTCAAAATAATTCCATTGCAGGTATTGGGCATACATGCGGTAGTACACCTCGTCATTACCCAGGTCAATGACACAGGCGGTAATAGAGCGTACCGTTGTGGCAAGCACAATAAGCAGCAGCGTTTTCTTTTTATAATTCAACAGTCTCTAATTAAAAGTAAAAAAGAGATTTATAAAATAATTCCAGAAAAAAACCAGGCCGATGACCACCAGTTTTGATAAATAGAAATTACGGTTTAATTTTTTTAAAAGCAGGTACAGGAGAATATTATTGATGAGTAAACCACTTAACGAGACAAGAAGAAATTTTGCAAACTGCCCGGTTATAGGGCTTATGGTATTTTCAAAGGTCCAAAACCTGTTTAAAAGAAAATTGCAGGATACAGCAAAACAAAAGCCAATGGAATTAGAGATGTATTTATTCAGGCCGATCTTTTCTTTGCAGAGCCAGGTTATAGAAAAATCTATAAGCATGCCGCTTAAGCCAACTACCCCAAATTTTAAAAAACGTGCATCAAAGGCTGTATTCATGATGTTTGTATAGCTGAAGTTGGGGATGTAGTGTCGGGTGACAACTGATGTATTTTCTTAAATGACCTTTTAAGGCTTATCCTGTTTTTGGCAAAGTAAACAGCTGCTGCGCCGGAGGCACAGCCTATTATCATACCCACAAGCACATCTACAAGAAAGTGCTGTGCCAGGTAAATGCGGGAATAACCCACCAGGAGAGCAGCAGGTAAAATCAATAGCTGCCAGTTTTTATTTTGTATCATCATTGCCATTACGGTGGCAATAGCAAAGGCTGTAGCCGTGTGACCAGAGGGGAAACTTGAATTATTGGCCAGGCTTACCCCATCTATAAAATGTAAATATTGCCCGGCTTCAAAATATAGTTTTGGCCTGGGCGAATTAACCAGGTTTTTTATTAATTGTGCCGCAATTCCGGAAATTAAAAAGGAATACAATAGTGCAAAAGCCTGCTGCTTTCTTTTGTAATAGAAAAACATCATTCCAACCAGGCATAAGGCAAATATGCCGTCTCCCACAAACGTGTAATTAATAAAAAACACATTTAAATAAAAGGAATGATAATTATTGAGTGTTAGAAACGCAACCTCTTTTCCAAAGATTGTTAATAAAAAAACACACAGGGTCAAACTGATCAGCAACCCACCGAAGAAAATCATATTAATCTTTAATAAATTGTGTATTTTTTTCATAGTGCTATTTGCCTTGCAAAGTAAGAGATGATATTTACCATATTATTAACCTATTATTAAGCCAATGTTATTATCATTTAATAATGGCTGATAAATTTAAAGGGCCGCCCACGGGATGAGATGGAATAAATACGAATCCTAAGAGGCCGGCAATAGTCTGTGCCAGTTGTTCATTAAAGATCTCTTCTTTTACTTTTACTTCACCTCTTGTTTCAAATCCCGGACCTAAAGTCATGAGCCAGGAATTATTGCTTCCTGCAGTAAATATCCCATGCCTGCTCCATGTATTGGATCTTTCTCCACGCCCATGATCGGTAGTAATGATGAAGCTGGTATTATTTTTATAAAAGGGGTCGTTATTAACCAGGTACCAGAGTTGCGCAAGGTATTCGTCAAACAGGTGTGCACTTTGAAGATATTCATCATACCTGCCACTGTGGGCATATTCATCAGTTTCCCCAAAGCCAATGAATACTACTTTAGGATGCCGGGTTTGAATATATTCTTTGGCAGCAACAAAAGTGAGCATATCATTTCTGGTGCTTTTTAAATTATTTACAGAATGCTGCTGCATAGTATTAAAAAGGATTTCCTTAGCAGTAAGAGAATCATGTACAAGATTTTGATAACCGTTGTTTAAATAGAAATTTCCCTTTTGTTTGTTAAGAATGAATTCAAACAGGTTCCAGCTGGCAAATGCAGCCACTTTGTTTTTATAAGCGGGTTGCTTATTTAAAAATGCAAGGATATTATCATTGGAATTCCATTTTTTTGCATTGGTAATTACAGCAGGATCGGCATAACCGGTAAATATTTCATTGTAGCCTGCATAGGAAAAGCGGTAGGGGTTTGCAACAGAAACGCTGTTTGCATAATTCCTGTTGCCATACAGGGAACCCTGCTTAACCAAGACCTTCCACACAAAGGGCATCAGCATTTTTCTTCTTTCATTTACATCATTATCCCAATACATTTCTTTTAATAACGCAGTATCTTCTACAAAAGCCGGATTGTTAATGATAAGCGAATCGGCACCATTAAAAATTTCCTGCCAGCGAAAGCCGTCAGTAGTGATAATAAACACGTTGGGGGATTTGTCCGGTTGCGAGAAAGACCGCTTTGCAAAAAAGCAAATTGCAAACAGGAGTACAATTTTCATTTACAGATGTTTTACAAAGGAACATCTGTAGTATAAATAGAATATTAACGGGGTATTATCTCAATATTAAATCAGCATCAGGAAACAGTCTCAGTAACTGCTGCAGAATGGGGTTGAAAGTTGTACCAGCAAAGCACCAGTAAAAGGCTTGCAAATTTGGTATTCAATAATGATTTTGGTTTGGTAAAAGGGTTTGCAAGAGTATTAAAACTGCAGGTAAGCAGACTTTTTTGCATAAATTCATCATACAGCATCAACTCGCCCATATTATTCTCATTGTAAATAAAAAAGTATTTTTCCCCATTTGATTCTACATATCCTTTTCCGGCACCGGGTTTGGTTTCCTCTACTTCTCCCATTTTTATACCATACTCATTTCTTATTATTTCCCTGGAAGCAAGGAATCCTCTTTTTTCAAAAGAAAAAATCCTTTTACCCAAAACGCTTACAATTCTGGCAAACCGGGTATGGTTGCTGAAAGATATGTTCGCCAGTTTTTTATCTTCGCCCCACAATTCGAACGATTCATTTGTTGTGCCATTGTTTACGCTAACCCATTTCATAAACATATCTTTTTTGTTAGAATTAATTGTAAGTAAATGTAAGTTAAAACTGAATAGGGTTAATACCCCCATGTGCATTAGATTGTGAATTAAATGTGTTCAGTAACAATTTGGTAACGTTAATTTAACATTGAAACACATAAAAAAGGCCAGCAATAAGAATAAAGCTGGCACAAGCATGAGAAACGTGCTATTTGCTTAAGAAAATTTTTAATATGACTATACGATCGACTGTTAAACCTGGCTGCAATATCCTGCAGGCGTATTACCGGATAATTAAAGGAAGATTAAGTAAACGTTATGATTAAAACCCTGATTATTATGGAATGTTTTTGTCGGGTATTCATAATTTTCGGTAGATAGAAGCTTAACCTTTGCATCAAAATTTTTCTATTGGCCAGTTTTAGAACCGGGTAAGTATTCTCCGCTGCTTTCTTGTAATAATGAATTGCCGGATAGATTTGTTGGATCCTTTGCCGTTTTTTTGCGTGCAGCTAAAACAGATATCAGTAACACAAACAGCGGTAAAAATTTTTCATAGTAGAAAAGCAAAATACAAAGCGAAAAAAAGCATCTACCGGCCTGGTAGATGCTTTTTTTTAAAATATTTTTAAATTAAAATCTTGTCCAACCTTTCCACCAACTGGCCAAAGCACCAGCGGGGCCTATTGCGCCAATAAAGTTGGTTGGTGTAAAGAATGGATCAGCAACTTTTGGATGAGCAAAACTTGCCCTTGCTGTTACAGGATTTAAGGTACCAACAATGCTTACTGCATTTCCAAATGGAGTTGGATCTGGTGAGGCATAGTTAAAAGGTTGTACAAATAAATTAGCCGGTAAAGTACCATTTAGAATAGTATTGGCATTTGCGGGGGTTTTAAAATAAGTAACCAGATCAGCCGTAGTATAAGTAGAACCTGCAGGAGCAGAATATTTAATACTATCTGTATTACCACCTAAAAAGTTATTGGCTAATATTAAGCCAACACCAACGTTTGCCGATGTGGCTGTACCTGTTGTGCCATCAATATCAATACCCAAAGGCCAGCCAATTATAACAGAGTTGAATAAAGACATTTCTGAATTTCTTCTTATGTGTGCGCCAGCCCTGTATAAAGAGCTACCGATGTTAGAAGAAGTAGCTCTTGGCCCGATTGCTGTCATGTTACTGAAAACAACCGTAGTTTTTGGAGTTGCAGTTGTACCACCTGCATTGTTATCACTCTCAAAAGCTTCAGAACGGGAAGCATCAGCAATTACAGAATCTCTTATAGCCAAACCAAACTGTACTTTACCGCTGAATCCGTTATCGGTATCAAAATCATCATCCTGTGTTTTGTATGCTACCAGGTACCTGCAGTTAACAGTACCACCAAACCACTCAAATGCATCATCTTTAGCTAAATAAGTTTGTACATATTCAATTACAGTTTTACTGCCCACGGCTGCCATGGTTAAACTGTTAATTTCTTTATCGGGTTGAAATGCATAACCGGCATACTCAATTCTAACATACCTTAATACACCTGAACTATCATCAGATACGGGCGTTGGAACAACTGCATCGCCGCTACCGGCCAGGCCATCGCCACTTGCATTATTAACACCGCCTTCTACCTCAAACAAACCGGCAGTACCATTAAAGGCAGTATTGATGGGTGCTTTACCGCAAAGTACAATACCAGCCCAGTCGCCACTTTGTGGGTTAGGACTTGATGAAGTGAAAACGATAGGCTCACTGGCTGTTCCGTTAGCTACTATTTTAGCACCACGGGTAATAATTAATGCGGCTACATCAGCACCACTAAAAGCACCTTTTATAACAGTTCCTGCCTCAATGGTTAAAGTTTTATTATTAGCGATGTACACTAAGCCCTTTAAGATATAAGTATTGGCTTTTTTAAAGGTAGTATCTGAAGTTATACGGCCTGATACAGTGATTGTTTGTCCGGAAGTAGAACCACCGCCACCACCTGTGGTAACTGTTACAACCTGTATTTGCCCGTCTGTTTCAATTTTTCTACAAGCAGTGTTGCTTAATGCAACTATAGCTGTAAGAATTAGAATGTACTTTTTCATTGTGTTTTATTTTTTAAAAATTTAAGAATTATAAAGTGTAATTGATGCTGAAACTAAATGTGGTGCCAAATCTTCTGGTAAAGCGGTAGGCATCTGTATTTTTTTGAAATGCATTGGAACTGTTTGCATTTTGATAAAAATATTGAGTGCGGTTGAGTATATCAGAGATATTCATTTTTATTTCGCTTTTGCCTTTAAGTATTTTTTTAGCTAATTGAAAATCGAGTAAAGCACGGGGGGCTTCATAAACATCTGGCGAAGATGAACCGGCAGCTTTATCACCCACAAGGAAAATCCTTTCACCAATTACGTTAAATAATAAGGTTGCATTTAAACCATATTTAGGAACATCATACAGCATACCCAGGTTAACTACATAATTTGATTGGCCCTGTAAAGTTCTGTTGATTTTAAAAGCAGTATCTGTAACCTTACTTTTTATAATTGCCACGTTCGATTGAAAAGTGAGGTTTTTTAATTTAGTTGTAATAAATTCCAGGTTTTTTCTGAACTCAACTTCTAAACCCGTGGAGTATGCTTTATCTGCATTTTGAAAATTAAAAGTGCTTGCACCTCCAATACCCTCATTAAATAACTGTTCAATAGGATCATTAAAGTGTTTATAAAATACACCTGCACTAAATACTTCGCCTGGTTTATTATACAATTCGTATCGCAGATCTAAATTGGTGATCTTGGTACGTTTTAAAGACGGGTTACCGGTTACAGAAGCATTCAGTTCGAAATCATACAGGTTAAGCGCTGTAAGTTCTCTCAACTCTGGCCTGATAACCGTTTGCGATGCAGAAAAACGAATATTTGTTTTTGGATTTAATTTATAAGTAGCATTTAAACCTGGTAAAAAATCTGTTACTTTTGAATAGGTGTGGCGGGGGTCCCATTTCTTTACACTACCAACCAACTGGTCAAAATGTTCAACCCTTAACCCCCAAACTACCCTTAATTTTTTAAACAATTCGTTGTCAAATTGTATGTAACCAGCATTTAAAATGGTGTTGGCCATATATCTGAAAGTGCTTCCTTTAATAGCGTCAAAAGCAATTTTATTGTCTGTACCGTTTCCAAAATTTTGGGGTGCAAAAATCTGGTCGGCTGGTAAAAGTTTCAGCGCATCATTATCAACCGGTAAATAATTTGCAAATAAATTAGCATCAAACAACCTGTCTCTTATTTGCAACATGTAACCAGCTTTAATGGTTTGTTTGTTCTTGAGTGTATAGGTTAAATCTCCACCGGCAGTGTATATATAATCATTCAGCATCTGGTAAATTCTGCTGCCGCTTGCCTGCGATGTATTGTTTGATAATATGGCACGGTAAGGGTTTGCGCTGCCCTTGTCTTTAGAGTATTGTAATCTTCTTTGGTCAGGATTGTATCCGTCCAATATTGTAAATGCGCCGTTCCAGTTTAGTTTCAAATTTTTTAATAGACCATGCTGACCGGTAAGTTGTGTTGTAAAAAATGTGTTTTGCTTAAAGTTAAATTCAGAGGCGGTTACATCTTCTGCACGGGTATCATCAATACCGGTTCTGGTTATTGTGCTATTTGCCGTATTTACGTTGATAATACTTTTTAAAGAAATTTTATTTAAAGTATTTAATTGTAATGAAAAACTTGCCAGCGCACCTAACGATGTATTTTGCAGATACCTGGTATCATTGAAATCAATGTCAGTATTCTTAAAAGTTCTGCCGTTTTCAAAATTGTTATGCCGGTTTATTATTTCCTGCCTGCTGTTGTTTTTACGGTAGGTGATGCCTAAAATGCCACCCAGAATTTTGCCAAATACTTTTGTTTTAAATCCGCCATTTATTTCAAAAGCTGTATTCAGGGGTGCATTTGTTTTTGAAGGCGCCCATACATTAGGCATTGTTTTACCGATGGCTGTTTTGTCTGCAAAACTTAGCGTATCAAAACGGCTTTTGGTGGTGTAGCCCGATGGTAAACCCCTTGCTCCGTCATCGATACCCAGCCAGTCTGTTTTGCCACCTTTATCTTCATAAAAATCTTTACCAATCGTTTGTGTATTAAAACCAGAGCCCAACTGAATATTAAAAAAATTTTTGGTAGGAATGTCTTTGGTGTTTACCTGTATTAGTCCGCCGGCCCACTCGCCGGGGTACTCTGGCACAAATGCTTTATTTACTACTATATTATCCACCATGTTACTGGGTATAATATCAAAAGAAAAAGTCTTCCTGTCAGGCTCTGTACTTGTAAGTAAAATACCATTCAGCATGGCCTGGTTGTACCTGTCGGCCAAACCACGTACCACTAAAAATTTGCCTTCCTGTATACTCGTACCCGGTAAACGTTTCAGCACTTCACCCGTATTTCTGTCCGGGCTTCTTCTTATAGCTTCTGCAGATATAACAGATGCCACCGTATTGGTAGTTCTTTGAAAACTTATTAAAGCATTTACACTTTCTTTTTTGGCAGAGCTGGCACGTACAGTTACTTCTTCTCCCGTTTTTGCTTTTAAATCAAGCGTTATATCTATATAAGCAATACCGTCTGTACCAGTTTCTACTTCATTTACTTCTTTTCCTTCATAGTTGGTAGAACTTATAACAAGGGTATATTTTTTTCCGGGTTCTGCATTCAATACAAAGCGGCCTTCTAAATTAGTGGCAATACCTTTTCCTGTCTCTTTAATTAAAACAGAAACACCTGCCAGGGGATTGCCGTTTTTTGAGTCGGTAATTTTCCCCTCGATCTTTCCTTTTTGTGCAAATGAAGAAGATATAGTGAGTAAAAAAGCGGCAATTAATAACAACGATTTCATGCAGTAAATATTTACCGCAAAAGGACGACTTGCATGTTATCCCAACATGAATTGAATGTTACCGTAATGTTACCTGTATGTTTCCGTAATGTTAAGCGATTATAGTTTATTAAAATCTAAACTGAATCCTAAAGGTGAATATATCGTCATTTACATCACCGCTATAACCTGTCAGTTGTGTTTTTTCGTTGGTAATTTTATCATACCACAAAACCAATTTAGCATTTTCATCGAAATAGTAAATGTATCCAAAACCTAAAGTGCTGAATTTAATGTCGGCAGCATTTAAATTACCGCCGGCATTTCCTATATCCTCCTTTTTTACATTGGTATTTGGGTCGTACCAGTCGTATTTAATGCCCAACTGGTGATGGGTGTTTCCAAGATGCTGTAAAAAACAAAAATAAGCGCCATTGAAATTTCTTACATAATAACCATCATTAGGGATAAATAATATGCCGGGGGTTTCGCTGCTGGTTGCAGATGCGGTTTGTTTACCTGCAATAAATTCAGCCCTGAATTCAGTAAAACCAGCTTTATTTTTAATTTTTAACTGAGCATCTAAACCATAATATTTTCTGGGTGCAATATTTCCCACATTTGTTACAGCAGAGTCTAACACATATTTTTTAACTCCGGCGACCGTTTGCGTAGTGTAAATATATTTTGAGTTTTGTGTTAACCCTCCCTGATATATGGAAGATCCAACGGCCAGTATTATTTTTTTAGTGAGCGATTGAGGTTTCATTGCAATCCTGCCAATAATATCTTTATGACTATCGTAATCGGTTATGGAGGAAAGTCCGGGGCCGTTAAAAACGCCTACATCTACTTTTATGAATTTCAGTTTGTTTGTTTTTTTTCTTTTATCAAAGGATATCATAACACCAAGATCCCTTTCAGTTCTCATCAATATCTGGCTCATACGCCCACGTTCAGGGCTTTCCCTGTCACTACTTGATAAATTTACTTCAAAACCGAATGGCCTGGCAAAAAGCCCCATTGTAAAAGCAAAAGCCTGGTATTTATTTTCAAAAAGCCTACCCCACACATCCCTTACAAATACCCCTCTTTCAGTAGCATCGAACTGAAATACGAATTGTAATGATGGGCCTTTATCATTAATAGGAAAATGAATATAATCAGTACGAACCCTGGCTCTTCTTAACATAAAACGGCTGTTGCTGTTTGCCGCAAAATCACCACCTGCATAACCTTTTGCACCTTTACTTTCTACCACCTGGAATTGTGGTTGAATATAACCGCTAAACCTTAGTTTATCAAACCGGCTAAACAAAGAAAGCATTCCTTTACCCATATCTTTAGTGGTATCCACCATATCCATTAAATACTGGGCTTTAATTGCATTTGCGAATAGTATCAAAATAATTAATAAAACAGGGTTTCTATACATTGCGCATTATTTGCTGCAATGTAATAAGAAATTTGTGTTGCCTCAATGTTAAGTTATCATTACCATTTCATTGTTTAGTAATGGCAAAATCAATAATTATACTTTTGCAGCAAACTATATTATTATGGCTGGTTTAAATTCAATTCTCAAGATCTTTTTACCAAAAGACAGGGTATTTTTTCAATTATTCGAAAGTGTGGTTGATGTATTGGTAAAAATGGGGGAAAAATTAAAGGAAGTGGTGAATGAACCCGACTTTGATGAAAGGGCAAAGCTCATCAAGGAAATTGAAGATATGGAGCATGTGAATGATGACTATACACACCAGATATTTACAGAACTGGGTAAGAATTTCATTACCCCTTTCGACCGGGAGGATATACATTACCTGGCTTCAGCATTGGATGATATTGCCGATTATATACAGGCCTCTGCCAAAAAAATAAATTTTTACAGGGTAAATCCCAATGATACAGGTATACATAAAATGGCCGACATCATAGCCCAGGGTTGTGTAGCCGTGCATAATGCAGTAAAAGAACTGCGTAATATGAAAAACATGCGCCAGATCACTGATGCGTTGGTTACTATAAACAGTATCGAAAACCAGGGAGATGATATTTTTGACATGAGTATTGAAAAGTTGTTTGCAGAAGAACAGGATGCCAAAGAGGTCATTAAAAAAAGAGAGATCTACCAGGTAATGGAAATAGTAACGGATAAATGTGAGGATGCTGCAAATGTGATAGAGAGTATAATTGTGAAATACGCTTAACACAAATTGGCAAATCTCAAATTCAAAACATGACTTTAGTAATAATAATTGTAGTTCTTGCATTAATATTTGATTACATCAACGGGTTTCATGATGCAGCCAACTCAATAGCTACAATAGTTTCCACAAAAGTACTCACCCCTTTCCAGGCTGTTGTATGGGCCGCCATTTTTAATTGTGTAGCTTATTTTATTTTTAAAGATCATGCCGTTGCAAACACGATCAGTAAAACGGTTAATAAAGAATTTATTACCCTGCCGGTAATATTATCCGGACTTATTGCCGCGATATTCTGGAATTTATTAACCTGGTGGTATGGTAT
>JANOGE010000183.1:0-23163 GCA_031414035.1 Chitinophagaceae bacterium
GTCCTAAATTTGGGAATTTTATGTTAGCAGTAGTAAAAATAGCGGGCCAGCAATTTAAAGTAAAAGCAGGCGATAGCTTATACGTACCTCATATAGAGGGAAAGACCGGTGATTCAGTTGAATTTTCCGAAGTATTGATGACCGATAATGACGGAAACGTTGTCTTGGGCTCGGATGTAAAAGCCGTGGTAACCGCTGAGATAATCAGCGACCTGGTTAAGGGCGATAAAGTAATCGCTTTTAAAATGAAAAGAAGAAAAGGTTTCCGTAAAAAACACGGACATCGTACGCAGTATACCCACATTAAAGTAACTGCAATTGCTTAATTAAAAAGTTAAAGGTTAATAGTTAAAAGTCATTGTGCTTTATAAGAGTACTTAACACAAAACTAAAAACACAAAACACAAAACTTATAAAACATGGCACACAAAAAAGGTGAAGGCTCGGTAAAAAATGGTCGTGATTCACACAGCAAAAGATTAGGTGTAAAAATTTACGGTGGTCAACCGGCACTTGCTGGAAATATAATTATCCGTCAACGCGGAACTTCTTATCATCCCGGAAAAAATGTTGGAGTTGGAAGAGACTTTACCATTTTTGCATTGACAGATGGACTGGTTGAATTCAAAAAAACCAGGGGAGATAAGACGGTTGTTTCTGTTGCTGCCGTTGAAGCCAGTGCATAATTTTTTAATATTTTTTTTGGTAGTTTAAAAAATATTTTTACTTTTAAGTATTATTTACTAACCAATTAAATTTTAAAAAATGGCAACAAAGAAAAAAGCTGCAAAAAAAGCTGCTCCAAAAAAAGCCGCTGCTAAGAAAGCTGCTCCTAAAAAAGCTGCTAAGAAAGCCGCTCCAAAGAAGAAAGCTGCTCCTAAGAAGAAAGCTGCTAAGAAGAAGTAATCTTCGCTTTTTAAAAAAGCAAAATAATTTTAAAGTCCCGGTAAATTACCGGGACTTTTTCTATATAACCCCTTACCACACTTCTTTTCAACAGATCCTTCACAGCATCCCGTTTTCTTATAAGATCCTTTTATTTTCCAATAACTTTTAGCAGAATATGGTAAAATGTGTGACTTCAAAAAACATTCCGGGAAGAAATATTATTTTAAGTCCCGGATGATTTTATCCCTTTTTTTATGATTACTTTTTTTCCCCGGAGGGCACGCATTCCGATTTATTCATACTTTTACACTTATTACCAAAACATGGATAATTACCAAATAGCCGGCCTTTTTTCCCTGTTGAGCAAATTATCGGACATACACGGAGAAAATAGTTTTAAAGCAAAATCCTATGCTTCGGCAGCATTTAACATAGAAAAATTATCATTACCATTAAGTGAAACACCCAAAGAAAAAATTGTTGAAATAAAAGGGATCGGCGAATCGTCCGGAAAAAAAATAATTGAAATTTTAGAAACTGGTTCTTTACAGGTTTTGCAGGAAATCTTAGACAAAACACCGCCGGGTGTAATTGAAATGCTGAACATAAAAGGTATAGGGCCTAAAAAAATTTCTACCATATGGAAAGAGATGGAAATAGAAAGTATTGGTGAGCTTTTATATGCCTGTAAAGAAAACCGTCTTAAACTGTTTAAAGGATTTGGAGAAAAAACACAGCAAAATGTAATAGAGACCATCGAATTCTATTTAGGCAACCGTGGCAGTTATTTATTTCCCCAGGTGGAAGCAGTAGTGCCCCAGATAACCGCATACCTGGAAAAACTTTTTTCCCCCGAAAATGTATTTATTACCGGCAGTTATAAACGCCAGGTGGAGATCATTGATGAACTGGAATACGTGGTAAAATGCACAAATGAGGCCGTTAAACCTAAATTTCAATCAGCCTCCCCCCCTGAATTACTTGAAGAAGGCCCCGATTTCCTGTTATACAAACTGCACAACGGCCTTAAACTAAGATTATATACTGGTGAAGAAGGAGTGGAAAAAAGATTATTTGTAACTACAGGAAGCCCGGGATTCATCAGTGCTTTTATGAATGAATTTCCAAAAGACGGGTTCAGTGATAATATAGAACCCGGTGATAAAGACATATTTAACAGAGCCGGTATCAACTATATACCACCCTGCCTGAGAGAAACAGCAGGTATTATTGACCGGGCAAAAAGATCTCCCCTGCCCGAATTGATACAACCCGGGGATATAAAAGGGATCATTCACAGTCATAGTAACTGGAGCGATGGCAGCAATACGATTGAAGAAATGGCAAACGCCGCCCGGGAACAGGGATTTGAATACCTCGTTATAAGCGACCACAGTAAAAGTGCTTTTTATGCACAGGGACTTAATGAAGAAAGGATTAAAGCGCAACATCAGCTGATTGATGAATTAAATAATACACTTACCGGGTTTAAAATTTTTAAAAGTATTGAAAGTGATATACTGTATGATGGCAGTCTGGATTACAGCAATAGCATCCTCTCCACTTTTGATCTTGTTATCGCTTCTGTACATAGTATTTTAAAAATGACGGAAGAGAAAGCGATGCAGCGGCTAATCACTGCGATAGAAAATCCATACACCACCATACTGGGGCATATGACCGGCAGGTTGTTATTAAGCCGGAAAGGTTACCCTGTTGATCATAAAAAAATCATTGATGCCTGTGCTGCCAATAAGGTAGTCATTGAATTGAATGCACATCCAAGCCGTTTGGATATTGACTGGAGGGAAATAGATTATGCCCTGGAAAAAAATGTGTTGATATCCATTGACCCCGATGCCCATAGTATTGAAGGATTTAAGGATACCCGGTATGGAGTCTTAGCAGCCCAAAAAGCGATGGTTACCAAAGAACAGAATTTGAGCAGCATGGGGTTAAGGGAATTTGAAACATTTGTACAAAACAGGAAAGCAGCGAAAGGGATTTAGTTACCTGATTGAACCACATAGGACATAGGGCACAAAGAAAAAAACATAGACCTATGTGGCACCTATGTTTTCTATGTACTATGTGGTTCAAATATTCAAACAGGCATTGCAATTCTGGTTTTAATAAATTACTTTTCCTAAAAGATTAAGTTATGATCAGCAATTTACCAATGGTTGTAAATATTGTTTTTATACTTACAACCCTGTTATCCATATTTCTTTTTTACAAAGCAACCGCTCATTCAAAAATTACTTTGGTTATCCTCTTTGCCTGGATATTGCTGCAAGCCATCGTCAGTTTATCCGGCTTCTATACCGTAACCGATACCTTTCCTCCACGATTTGTCCTGTTGGCCTTACCCACCCTTGTATTTATAATTATACTTTTTCTTTCAGCAAAAGGAAAAAAATACCTGGACGGACTTGACATGAAAACACTCACCCTTTTACACGTTGTGCGGATACCGGTTGAATTGACCTTGTATTGGTTATTCCTGTACAAAGCCGTTCCCCAGGTGATGACATTTGCCGGAAGGAATTATGATATAATTGCCGGTATCACTGCTCCACTGGTCTATTATTTTGGGTTTGTAAAAATTAACCTTAATAAATCGGCATTACTCTTCTGGAACTTTGCCTGCCTTGCTTTACTGGCCAATATTGTCATTACCGCTCTGTTATCAGTGCCTTCTTCTTTTCAGCAATTTGGTTTTGAGCAACCCAATACGGCGATATTGTATTTCCCGTTTGTCTGGTTGCCCTGCTGTGTAGTACCACTGGTTTTATTGTCGCACCTGGTTAGTATCAGAAAACTGTTGATGAAAAATTGAGAATCATAAATAACAAGTCACTCCGGGTAAGCTCCATTTATCATTTACGATGTGCAGGGTACGTCTTCCTGAATACAAAGAGAACTAAAAAATCCTGACCGGTGCATTACTTTTTGAACACCCTTTT
This sequence comes from Chitinophagaceae bacterium, assembly GCA_031414035.1. Taxonomy (GTDB): domain Bacteria; phylum Bacteroidota; class Bacteroidia; order Chitinophagales; family Chitinophagaceae; genus Ferruginibacter. The sequence continues at coordinate 3,855 of JANOGE010000183.1, forward strand.
TCTCAGATCATGGATCGGAAAAGGCGGAGGCCAATGTTTCACTAAATATTTTTGTAATAGTTCATCATCACTTTTTTCCTATATCCGGGCTGAAAAATAAGGAGGCTTATATTTAATGCAGATGAGGAACCCAAGAAGACACATAAAAAATATTTTCATTCAGCAAGGGTTGAAGTTCTTTTCTGGGCAGTCATATTAAATGACCTTATCAAACAGGTATGTTCAACAATCAAATGTTCATACTTTTCATAGTAACATGCTTTATTCTTTCCATCAACATCTGTATCATGGAGCATTGCATGAACCTTTTTTTTTAAATTTATTTTACGCCTGACAAACTTTTCCACCAATTTATGCGTTGTGTGTATAAGTAAGTTTGCCATGTATTAATTGCAATTCGTTACATTTGAAAAAGAGTTTAGTTATAAGTACAAATGAATTTAATTGATAACTACCCGCTGCTAAATGTGCTGTATATTTTTTGAGCATAACTGAAACAGCGTAAAAACTGAAAAACCTTGACAGAAACAATCATTAACCTTGAAACCGTAAACCCTATCGAATTTTTTGGCGTTAACAACGGTAAGTTAGACATCCTGAAAAAGAAATTTCCCCTCTTAAAAATTCTCAGTCGCGGCACACAGATAAAATTAAGCGGTGCCCCGGAACAGATTGAAGGCGCCAAAGAAAAAATTGATCTCATCCTCCGTTACCTGGAACGAAATGGCCACATGAGTGCCAATTATTTTGAACAGATACTGGGCGGTGATGATGAACGGGCTGTTGATCATTTTATGGACCGCAATCCCAATGATGTACTGGTATTTGGCCCTAATGGTAAAACGGTAAGGGCACGAACAGCCAACCAGAAAAAAATGGTGGAAGCCTGTGATAAAAATGATATCCTGTTTGCCATTGGGCCTGCGGGTACCGGTAAAACCTATACTGCCGTGGCTTTGGCGGTGAGGGCATTAAAAAACAAATCGGTAAAAAAAATCATTTTAACGAGGCCCGCCGTGGAAGCCGGTGAAAGTTTAGGTTTCCTGCCCGGCGATCTTAAAGAAAAGATCGATCCGTATTTACGGCCTTTGTACGATGCACTCGATGATATGATACCGGCTGATAAACTGGGTTATTATATGAGCACCCGTACCATTGAAATTGCACCTTTGGCGTATATGCGTGGGCGAACACTGGATAATGCTTTTATCATTTTAGATGAAGCACAAAATACCAACGACCTGCAGATAAAAATGTTTTTAACAAGGATCGGCCCCAGTGCAAAAGCCATTATCACCGGTGATCCTACACAGATAGATCTGCCGAAAAACCAGCAAAGCGGTTTGTTTAAAGCCAGCCGCATATTAAAAAATATAGAAGGCATTGCACATATTGAACTGGATGAAGAAGACGTGGTCAGGCACCGGTTGGTGAAGCAGATCATTAAGGCGTATAACAAAGATGATGTAAATACCACTGAGCAAAAAAAGATTCCTTAGCCCATATGATTCTGTAACTCCTACTTTATGACCGGGCAACCTTTGGGTTGCCTGGTTTATTATATATACTAAAATTAACAGAGCTTTAAAGTTATAACGGTTTATGCCGGGTAAAATAAAATTATTTTTGATCCCATAACACAAAACATTCCACAATGAAAAAAATACTTTTAGTACTCTGCATCATTACAGGCTTAAGCGCATGCCGGAACGAAACCGGTTCACCAACGGTAGCCATAAACGGTATGTTTGCCGCCATGAAAAGCGGTAATATTGAAGAAATGAAAAAATTCATTACCAAATCTGATGCAGCCATGATGGAAGCCGGGGAAAAACTACTCAACAGCATTGACCCCGAAGCCATAAAAAAAATCAAGGATAAAATGACCGGTGAGTTTAAAGAAAAAGCAAAAAATATAACATACAGCCTGAAAAACGAAAAAATTGACGGGGATATAGCAACCGTGGAAGCAGAAGTGATGGAAGATGGAAAAACATCTACCCACCAGTTGGAATTGGTTAAGGAAGAGGGTGACTGGAAAATTGCCTTATCTAAACCGGGCAATGGTATGTTCAACAGTATGAAAGGCAATATGGGAAAAGAAAGGGATGGACGGGGACTTGAAGACGGGCTGGAGAGATTAAAGAACATGGACCGGGATTCCCTTAAAATGCTTATCAATAAAGGGTTGCAGGCACTGGATTCTTTAGATGGCAGGAAAAATAAAAACTGATACCCTGTATAAAAATAGAGGACTGAAAGTCTGGATAAATAATGGTTTAAAAATTGAAAAATAAAATTACATTTGAAAAGCTTATGGCGGGTTCTACCCGGTAGGTTTCACTTAAAAAAAAAGGTATGAAAAAATTATGTATTGCTATCATTGCAATCTCCGCTATTTACATCAGCGGCTGCAACAGTGCCGGTGGCGACCCCAAGACAGTTTTAACTGCTTTTTTTGATGCCATGTCTAAAAAAGATATTGCCGCCGCCCGGAAATTAGCCACGGCCGACAGTAAAAGTATGTTTGACATGATGGAAATGGGAATGAAAATGGAAGGAAATGTTGTTGATGACAAGACAAAGGAACAATTCGATAAAAGTAAAATGGAAATAGCCGAGGCAAAAATTAACGGCGACAATGCAACCGTTAATGTTAAGGAAACCAAAAGCGGGGAATCGGTTGATTTTGTTTTAAAGAAAGAAGGCGGCAGCTGGAAAGTAGCCATGGATTTAGGTACGATGATGAACATTGGCATGCAGAAAATGAAGGAAAAAGGGATGGATGGCTCCATGGACAGCCTGAAAAACAGCATGGAACAACTGAAGAATATGAACACCGATTCAATGAAAGAAATGATGAATAAAGGCATGCAGGTGTTGGATTCTATTAAGAAGACAATGAAAACAAACTAGCCCCTCAAATACAAAGAAAAAGAGCGTCCCGGTATTTATCGGGATGCTTTTTTTTTGGCATACTGGAAAGATGTTTAACTTTAAAGCATGATCAAAAAAATAACGGCACTCGGCATTCTGTTTTCGGCCCTGCTTGCCTGTAACACGAATACAAAAAAAGCCCCTGTTACTGATGTTGAAGTGGCCACGGCATTCATCCGGGATATCCTGGATAATAAATTTAAAGAGGCTGAAGAATTTCTATTAAAGGATGAAACGAACCGGCAGTATTTTGACCGGTTTCAGCAAAACTACCATACCCAGGATAAAGACAAACTCGAAAAGTACAAAGAGGCCGATATCATTGTTAACGAAGTAAGTTATATTACAGACACGGTTTGTATATTTAATTACAGCAACAGTTACAGCAGGACCGAAAAGACAAAATTAAAACTGGTGAGGATCGATAACAGGTGGCTGGTTGACCTGAAATACACATTTTCCGGGAATTTATAAATAAGGTAATGTTTAAAAATTTATTACTGGCAGGATTGGGTGGCGGCATTGGTTCCATGCTCCGTTATGGATGTAATTTATTGATACCCGCAAAATATTTTCCCTGGCCAACTTTTATGGTAAATGTTACCGGCAGTTTTGTTATCGGAATCGTTTTTGCACTGAGCATTAAAGAACCGGGTTTATCAAATGACTGGAAATTATTTTTGACAGTTGGTGTATGCGGCGGTTTTACCACCTTTTCGGCATTTTCATTGGAAAATATGGGACTGTTGCAAAACGGAAAATACGGACTGGCCGTTACCTATATCACCTTAAGTATCATGTTAAGCATCGTGGCCACATTTTTGGGATACCAGTTAATAATTAAAAATTAAAAATGCAGAATTAAAATTTTCATCAATCAGAACATTCCCATTCTTAATTCATAACTCATAATTTATAATTTAAAAACATGTTTATCCTTCACCCCTGGCATGGCGCTCATTACGGAGATAATGCCCCACAGGTAGTTAATGGGCTTATAGAAATTCCGCAGGGCAGCAGGGCCAAATACGAGATCGATAAAAAAACAGGGTTACTGAAATTAGACCGGGTTATTTATTCTTCCTTCCACTACCCCGTTAACTATGGTTTTATTCCGCAAACGCTCGGACAGGATGGCGATCCTTTGGATATTTTAGTGATGTGCAGCGAAAGTATTCAATCCCTTTGCCTGGTGGAAGCCACCGTTATCGGAAATATGCAGATGATCGACAATGGAGAAAAAGACGATAAAATAATTGCCGTGGCAACCAAAGACCCGGGTGTAAATTATATTACCGGTGTGGATGAGTTGCCGAAACATTTTATTGCCGTGCTCCGGAATTATTTTGAGCAATATAAAGTACTGGAAAATAAAAAAGTGGAGATCGATGAATTTCAGAATAAAATGGCCGCTTATAAAGTAATAGAAGAAGCGGTTGCTTTGTATAAAACCACTTTTAAAAAATGAGTATAAAAAAGAAAGATATGGACATACAGACTATACTGATCATTATCCTGGTGGGAATAGCTGCGGGTATTTTAGGTGGCCTTGTTGGTGTAGGCGGCGGTATCATCATCGTACCATCACTGATCTATTTTATCGGCTTTAGTCAAAAAACCGCACAGGGTACATCCCTTGGCCTTATCATGCTGCCTGTTGGTATTTTAGGCGTGCTGCAGTATTATAAACAGGGACATGTTGATTTTAAAGTGGTGGGTATACTGGCCGCCGGTTTTTTGGCTGGCGGTTATTTCGGAAGTAAGATCGCCCTCAGCCTGCCGCAGGAAACCGTAAAAAAAATATTTGCAGTATTAATGATCGTTATGGCCATTAAGATGCTTTTTTTTGATAAAACAAAAAGACCGGTTACCGAAGCAAATCGGGAACAAAAAATGAATAACCCGGGCAATGGAGAGGCATTAAAAATAAACGGGGCAAACGACAGCTGACTGCCTGCCGGCAGACTGGTCAGAAATACCGCTTAATGATACGCAACCGCTGTGTTCGTTGTCCCGTATCGGCATGTACGATCCCTTCATTATCTATTTTGTCAACCCTTACTTTAGCGGCGGCATGTATGATCTCATTTGGGTTGAGTAAAATACCAACATGAACAATCCGGCCTTCTTCATCATCAAAAAAGGCCAGGTCGCCACACCGGGCCTGTTGCAAAAAGTTAACCATTTCTCCCTGTGTAGCCTGCTGCTGTGCATCCCTGAGCAAATGAATATTTAAAAGTTTATAAACAGATTGGGTGAACCCGCTGCAATCAATACCAAAAACCGATTTACCGCCCCATAAATAAGTAGTGTTTAAAAATTTAAAGGCTAACTGCTTTATGGTTCTGGCATCCCGTTTAACCGCAGCCGGGTTCCAGACCTTACCGGAAAAATGTACCGTATTTTTTCTCCAGAAAACATTTCCATTTTTCATAGCAGTCAATGAACTGCCGAACGGCACCCACATCTTGTGGCCATTGTAATCAACTTCATTTACCCAGTCGGCCGTAAAATGATTGTCTTCAAAATAATAATGGGTATCATCTATTTCCTGGAAATGGGATTGCTGGCACCAGCCGGTATAGGCATCCAGTTTATTAACCACTTTCACCCATCCGTTCTTTTCAACAATGATGATGATGCAGCATTCACCAAATAATAACTGGCTTACCATTTCGGCTTTATGGTCGGGTTCAATTCGTACAGGGGCAACAGGGACACAACAAACAGCGTAACTCATCTTTTCATTTTCGGTATAACTAAATTATGGAAATTAAACTATGTTTACATCTAACTAAAAACAATTTTTTTAACTGGTTTTGAGCAACAGCAAATATAACCATATCAGCGATACCGAACTGTTGCAGCAGTTTTATGCCGGCCATAATAATGAATGGCTGGGTATTTTGCTGGAACGGTATACCATGTTACTGCTGGGGGTAAGTATGAAATACCTGAAAAATGAAGAAGAGGCAAAAGATGCCGTACAGCAGGTTTTTTTAAAAGCGATCAATGAATTGCATAAATACAAAGTGGAGTATTTTAAAAGCTGGATATACATGATCGCCAAAAACCACTGCCTGATGAAATTGCGGGATAAGGGAAGGTTCAGTGTTGAAATAGATGAACGGTCAATGAGCAGGCCGGCTGAACCTGAAGAAAAGGAAACCCTGATCGAAAAAGATAAAACCCTGGGCAACCTTGCCGTAGCGCTGCAACAACTGAACAAAGAGCAGCAACAATGTGTAACTTTGTTCTACCTGCAGAAAAAAAGTTATTCAGACATTGCCGGGCAAACAGGGTTCAGCATCATGCAGGTGAAGAGCCATATACAAAATGGTAAACGTAATTTAAAATTAATCATGGAACGAATGTAGGGGGCGGTGAGCAGTTGGCAGTTGGCAGTTGGCAGTTGGCGGTGGGCAGTTGGCAAATGATTTATAATAACAAATATCAGATAAATAAAACAAAAGCCTATCCTCTCTTTTTGAAAGGGCTGGGTGAGAAAAAAAATGAGCGACGAATTAAAGAACATATTATCCGGTCTTAATAAAGAGATTGAACAGGAAAAATTACTGGACTATCTCCATAAAAAACTGTCGGCACCCGAAGCACATGAAGTGGAAAAGCAGATGGCTAATGATGAATTTATGAATGATGCGGTAGAAGGGCTTGAAAATTTTAAAAATAAAAAAAACCTTTCCCTGTATGTAGAGCAACTGAACCATGGGCTTAAAAAGCAACTGGACAAAAAGAAAAAACGGAAAGAAAAACGCAAACTTCGTGAACAACCCTGGCTTTACTTCAGTATTGGTCTGCTGCTTGTTCTTATTGTTATTGGCTATGTGCTGGTAAGAAAATATTTAGGGTGATTTTAAAACGCAAAGAACGCTAAGGTTTTTCTTTGTGTACTTTGCGGTTTTTTTCTTTTAACCGCAAAGGAAGCAGCGTTTTTCACAAAGGTCGCGAAGGGATAAAGATGAAAAAAAAAGTCCCCCCAACCAGTTGGCCGGGGGACTTTTCTAAACATTAAAAGTTTTAAAAACTTTTAATGTTTGTTAAAAACTTTTAATGTTTGTTAGTTTTACTGTACCACAAACTTCAGCACCCTCGATCTTCCTTCGCCGGTATTCAAAAATAGCTGGTAAGTGCCTGTTGCAAAGTTGGCCACATTCACTGCAACCGTATTAAATCCTGCAATGGCATTAATATTTTGTTTCTGCATCACCCTGCCTTGTATATCGGCGATCACCATTTGCATCATTGATTTCTGTGCGGCGCTGATATTCAGCTTAAAATTGCTGTTCACCACCGGGTTTGGCGTTATACTCATCAGTTCAACTCCTTTTTGTGCATTCAGTATAACGGCAATATTGCTGTACGTTGACTGACCATTCTTATCTATCATTTTTATGCGGTAATAATTCAAACCCGGCAAAGCCCGGTCATCTGTAAAACTAAAACTGGCCGCAGGTAATTCTGCCAGCGTGGTATAGGTTGATCCATTGGCAGACCGTTCCGGAAAAAAACGTTCAATACCTGCAAGGATATTTACCGTCCAGTTTAAAATACTTTTATCATTTTGTTTTTGTGCCGTAAGTTGAATAAAATGACCAGGTTCCAGTATGGCAGGAATATTCCCGATCACCATCGGGGCATCGGTATTGGCTGCAAATACATTTACAGTTGTTGTAATCTGGAAATTCGTTGGGCCACCGAATTGAGTAAGCCCTGAATTGATCACATTCCATACACCGGTATAAAATCCCTGCTGAACAGTTGCAGGAGCATAATTGAATAATGCATTTCCTTCGGTATTATTATAAAAGAAATTCACATTAACGGCGCTGCCCGGAGTTACCCGATGCATTCACAACCCATGTACGGTTTACTGCCGCAATAGGATAACGGATAGATGGATTGATACCGATCTCAACCCTGGCACCAAAATTTAAACCGCTGCCGTTGAAAATGGCAAGAGGATTGATCGTTACAGCATTTCCCCCAATTGGAAAAATTCTTGGCGTTGCCCCGCTGATATTATTGATCACTAGTTTTCCTGTACCATCAGTTACAATATGAGATGTGGGTGAGCCTCCTGAAATATCACCCGTCATGGTTAAATTATTGGCACCCAATGTTACCAGTGCATTTGACAGTAAAGTGATGTTGCCGGTAACCGATTTATCCGAAACCATTGTAACAGTTGCAGATGTTCCAATATCCATCCCGGCAGTTGCCGGAAGCGTTAATAAACCCGTGCCTCCCAATTTTGCCGTTATGCCATTGATCATAAATTTTCCGGATGTTGAACCATCTACATGCCCGGTTCCAATAATACCGTTTCTGAATATTTTAGTTCCGGTATTTTGAAAGGTGATATTACCATTGGCTTCAAACAAACCATTGATCGTAGTAGTAGTTGCTGCCCCAACTCCCCCAATATTATTGGTAATTCTAAAAACAGGTATGGTTGCCGAATTGGCATTTGGAAAAAAAGTTACGTTATCTGTTGAGAAAAGCAAACCAAGGGTGTATTCCAGAACCGATGCATCACTATAAACAAAATTGGATGCATGTACACCAACACCGGCGCCTGTTAAACCGCTGGCTGATAAACGGAGCATGCCGCCGGGATTGATAAAAGCCGTGGCGACCCCTGAAAATGTTGGGCCGCTGCTGTTTGCCAGGGTAAATATTCCTCCACCCTGCACAATGATATCATCACCGGAGCCATTATTAACGGTTAATGTATTCAGGGAGTGCAATAATATTCTGCCGTTTTCTATGATCACCTCGTCCATATCTTCATTGGAGTTTACCGTAACGGTATGTGTATTTTGTATCCTTATAGTTCTGGCAGCGCTGGTTGGTGTAAGTGTAGCCGCTGCCCAGGGGGTTATACCATTATCCGGCGATGACTCCCATGTTGCTAATGCATTCCAGTCGCCGGATGAAGCCGAACGGAAATAATCTGCAGGATCGGAAAAGGAAATTGTTGCTTTAATGATATTCACCATTCTTTTTTCTGTACGTGCCGGTAAAGACGTGGTTTCAAATGTGCCGGATGAAAACAAATTATTATGATTGGGCAAATAAAAATGTACTGCTGATAGTGCATAAAAGCAGCCCGTAAAAATAAAAACCACTGGCAGGAATAATCTGAATAGCTTTTTCATGATCCCGGGAAAATAATGAAAGGCTGTTATGGATTCGTATTCTGGTTATATAAATGTACTTAAAAAATAACTGCCTTTCTGGTTTTTTTAACGATGGCAACGGTGAAAATCCTCATTGCAATGTTTCAGATGTCATCTTTTGGAAAGATTTAACCGCAAAGGACGCAGAGTTTTTCGCAAAGGCCTCAAAGATTCCCGTTCCGCCGGGGTCTCAGGCCACAGCACAAAAACTACGCTATGAAGACCACGTCGGAACAAAAAATGGTGAAAATCCTCATTGCGATGATTCTGATGTCATCTTTTGGAAAGATGACATCTGTAACATGCTATACAAAAAAAGTCTCCCGGTGTACCGGGAAACTTTTATAATATAAACCTATAAGGTTTTTAAAACCTTATAGGTTTTTTACAATTACTGTACCACAAACTTCAACACCCTCGATCTTCCTTCTCCTGTATTTAAAAATAACTGGTACGTGCCTGTTGCAAAGTTGGCCACATTCACCGGTACCGTATTAAACCCTGCAATGGTATTCATGTTTTGTTTCTGCATCACCCTGCCCTGCATATCGGTGATCACCATTTGCATCATTGATTTTTGTGCAGTGCTTATATTCAGTTTAAAGTTTCCGTTAACGATCGGGTTTGGTGCAATGTTCATTACATCAATCCCTTTGTCGGCATTCAGTAAACTTACAATACTGCTGTAGGTTATTTTACCGATGGCATCCGTCATTTTAAGGCGGTAATAATTTACACCTTTTGCCGGTTGATTATCGGTAAAATCAAATGGCTGCTGGCAGCGTAATGCGGTTGCATTAATGGAATAAATGCCGGTAAAGTTTCTGCCATCGGTACTGCGTTGCATTTCAATAGTAGCACTTGGTGTACTGCTGCAGGTAATTTTCCAGTTCAGTAAATGATTGCCGTTTTGTTTAAAACCATTAAAGTAGTTGATGGTTATGGGCAACGGGTTTAAACCAAATGTGGAACCGGCAAGAGAGAAGGGACTGAATGCAGTTGCTCCCGGCCAGGTTATAGAACCGGTAACAATAGTACTTCCCCCGGTTAGTACAGGAGATATTGGAAATGAATTCCAGCCTGCACCATCAAAATGTGCCATGGTTAAAGTAGGCAGGTCATCAATATAAGTACCTATACATACATTATTTGTACTCCAGTAGCCCGTAACATCAATAGAAGTTGGCGTGGCAATGCCTTTGTCCAATGTCCACCAATCACAACCGCTTACATGGTCGAGACCGGGGCCGGCAGTAATTGGGCCTAATAACGTAGCAGGTCCCCGTAAATATTCGGCGGTAAATTCATCTGCTGCTGTTCCGCCAACGGATACGCTTATACCGATAGGCACATAGCCACAACATGTTTTACCAACCGGGAAAGTGAAATCGGTATTACCTATTTTTTTAACCTTACCATCTACAAAGCTGGCATTTGAATTACCACCGGTAAGTGTTGTTCCTGAACTTAAAGTGATCATCGTTGCAGGAGCATTGAGTTTTAATATACCCGCTGTTAAAGCCAGTGTAGCTGTTGCCCCGATCGTGATATCGCTGTTTAGTGTAACACCTGCTGCATTATTAATGGTTAGGTTTTCTAAAGCACCCCAGGTAAGTGTACCGCTGTTTGTTATTGTTTGTGCTATGGTTCCATTTAAGGTTAATATATTTAAACCAATGGGGCTAAAACCAAGCGTTGTACCCGGGGCTATGGAAATATTTCCTTTGATATTGATGCCACCGGTGAGGTTAAGGTTAAGTGTTCCCTGGGTAATGGTCAGGTCTTCAATGGTCAACAAAGACGCACCTGTAAGACTTAATGAAGTAGCAGCATCCAATTCAAAATTGGCATAGGTTCTTCCACTAACAGAAGGAGTTATGCCTGACTCCAGTCTGTATAAACTTCCTGGTTGAAAAACTACCGCCGAAGCCGGTGCAGTTAAAGCAAATGGATTTAAACCAGCCAATTGTCGCATGGTAGCACCAGATTGAAAAACAACAGAATTGGCAACAGCAGTTGGATTCACCCCAAAAGGGTTACTGCTAAAACCTGTACTTGCATTAAATGTTGAGCCATTAAAAAAGGTTACACCGTTTGCATCAGCCGCAGTAATTTTATGTGCCCCGTCAGTTAATGTCATATCACCACCAAATGCAGCAGTGGCACCTGTAAGCATATGTATAGTAAAAGCATTTGTGCTGCTGATATTTAAACTGGAAGACAATTCTACAAAAAGATCATCACCCGTTGAATTGCCAATGGTTAAAGTGGTTAAAGCGGCGGCCGCCTGGAGGGTAACACTTGTACCGTTGGAAACTTCTATATAACCAATAGTTTGATTGGGAACATTGGTAACGGTATAAGGAGCACCTCCATCATTAAAAAGAAGGCTGTCGTTTGTTGCAGGGAAATTCCTGTCAGGTACCCAGTTGGTTGGAACGGTCCATAGTCCGCCATTTCCGGCCCAGGTATATATATTTACAGTGGTGAGCGTAGTTGCATCTGCAATACTCAACGGTGTGATCAAATAATTTTCTGCACCGGCCGTGCCGCCATCATTATACTCGAACAATGCAAAATGATATTGTGTACCTACGATCAACCCGGAAACGGTAACAGGGTTTCCTGCGTTTCCGCTCACTCCGTTATAAACCACATAAGTGGCAGCACCCAGGTTTGCACCTGAACCAAAAACCGTATTCGCTATATATGTGGTACCGTCAACAGGAGTATTGGCAACAGCTGTGAGTGCTTTTATCACCAGTATTTGCCTGGTACCGTTACCCGCTGTAAAGGTAACGTCAATGGTACTGTTGGTAATAGCCCCTACTGTTATTACACCCTGTGTAGTTGGTTCAGCTGCCAGCACATTACCCGATAAATTTACATTGGGATTATTAGAACCGAGGCTGGTATGTGTAATATTTCCGGCAGTTAAACCCAGTGGTACTGAATTCATCCGGACATATATATTAGTAACCGGTACATTACCTCCTGTTTGTGTTAATGGTATTGGGTTGGCAGGTACAAATGGAGCAGTAGTTAGTGAAATTTCATACCCTGCCGGAGGCGCAATGCTGATGTCATTGGTAAGGTTTGAACCCTCAACCGTATAAATTTGCTCTGCAGATGGAACTCCTGATAATGCAATAAACCCTGTTCGTGAGGTTGGTGTTACCGTAATTAATGGAGAACCTGCAGAAGCCGTAGTGCCGTTCAACTGCACATTCACAGCACTAGCAGCTATATCAAAACCTCCAGTTCCACCGGTAGCAGTACCATTGTATCCATAAAGCCGGAAAGTGGTTGCTGTTGTAATTGCCGTTAAACCAGTAATGGTAATTGTATTCGTTGCAAATGCCCCACCGACTATCCCTGCTATTGTTCCCAAATCAGTTGCAAAACCATCTGCCGAAGATCTAAGTGTTACATTTGAAGGACCGGTTCCAGATCTGTCCCATGTAAAAACAAACGAAGTTGGAGTAAATGAGAAACCAACATTGGGTGTAACAATAAACTGGATATAATCGTTCCCTGCAATAGCTTCAGCCAATGTACTATTGACACTGTTACCTGTATTCCACCAGGCATTACCACCAAAACGATTTGCATTACCTGCAGCTACTATACCTGCACCCTGTGTAAGGTTCGTAATACCTGATAAATTAGGATCATTGAAAACACTAGGCTCAGTTGTTTCTGTCCCGAGATTGCCAAACGTGTTCCATTGCAGCAATTGGGCATTTACATTTGTTACAGTTACTGTAATAAGCAATGAAAGGAGAAAGTAGATCTTCTTCATAGTATTGATTTAATACGGTTTTTAAACAAAAAAATGCCGGGCAGGCAATAATTACTGTTTAAAATAAAGTTTTTAATAAGGTTAAAATTCATTGGTCTTTAAGAATATTACCTGCAAGATACTTCATTATTTAAAAACGCTGCTATGTTGTATATAAAATTATCATCAACATTTCCACAGGGATAGAAAAAAAACTACACGGTTGCAGGTACAATAATAAGCAAGGCCTTTCGTTTGGGGCGGCCGTTGCGGCGGGGTATTCAAAGCCGGGCATTGCACATGGGGTGAGACTTGGAGGTTAAAACATGTTTACATTAATCTAACCTTGCGTTCCTCCGCGGTCTTTACAGGCGGGCATCGCAAATGGTGTGAGACCCCGGCGTGTAACAAGGGATGCTTATCTGAATATTTCTAATTGTATTTCTTCCTTCGTTTTTTTGAAATGAATGGCGATATCGGTAAGGATTACAGAAAGTGTTCCTATTTTAATAGGGTTGTGGTTTGGTATTGTAATATGATGCTGACCTTTTGCTCGGTACTTAACCTTATATGGCTGCCGGTTTGCCTGGTAACCATATATCCAAAATGTTTTAATGATTTTATTAAATCACCGGCGCTGATATCCCTTGGTATTCTCATGCAGCAATGACTTCTTCTCTTACAATGTGCAGACGAATGATCCTTTTTTTATCATCATCAAAATGACAAAGTACGGCATCTTTAACCGCTACCCGTAATTCTTCCATAGATTCGGCCTCCGTATAAATAGATATGCCAAGCCCTTTGGCAATAAAACCACTTTCCGGGCTTTCTTCCACTATAAAGATTACTTCTTCCATAAAAAAAGTTTATACGAATATAGTCAATCTTTGCTTAAAGCAAAAGCTGACATCTATATTCGGTTCCACCGGGATCTTCTCCCCCGTCATGGTTCGTGGCTCACGAACCAATATTATTAATCATAACCGTGCATAAATTTTATCCGTTCTGCCGGAGTCTTCGCAGTCGGGCATTACACATGGGGTGAGGCCGGGGTATAAAATATGTTTAAATTAATGTAAAATCAGGGTTTGAATAAACCCGTATTTAAACACCGGGATTTCATAACAACACACAAAAGCTATGCATGAATCCCCGCAGGGACTAAAGTTTCATTGTTTTTTTGATTTGGATTATTGATGTTGAGTAATTATTAAAGTTGTACTTCCTGTGAGTGTGAAATTAATCAGGAAGGCATAGTCATTAATGGCTGCGTTCGCTCCGCCGTTAGCCCTTATTGTTCCGTCCATATTCAGATCTGCATAGCTGTAGACATTTGGAATGATGACCACAACACTACCGCCCAATCCTGAATTGATCAGGAAGGCGTAGTCATTAATAACCGGATTGGCTCCACCACTGGCTCTTACTGTGGTATTGGCATTGCCATTACCACCCCACAATCCAAACTTACCACCGCCAAAGTCTTTCATGGCGGGATTATTATTTGGCGGGGCTAAAATAAGAATGGCCGGATCCTGGTATGCCAGCGCCTGTGCGGTGCTGAAATCATAGGTTGCAGGTGCAGCACTGATACCACTCAGGGACTGGGCCGCAGCCGTGCGTATACCCAAATGATTTCGGTGACGTACAACAATATGATAATTACCCGCAGCTACACCGCCAAATGATACAGCTGATGTACCATTTATATCCACGATCAAACCATCTTCCCGTACAAAGGCTGCCCGGCGTGCGATGATGGTGGAAGGCGTTGTGGCATCCCTAAGTTCCAACAGTACCCAATCCACAATATCCGTAGTGGAAACTGTGCTGGTAAAGAATTCTATGGATACCATTTCGGTACCGGCATAGTTTCCAAATGCCGCCACATTGTAGGGCTGGCTCAATACATTTGTATTAAGTACGGCAGCCCAGGCAGGCGTTACATCCTTGTGTCGGCCAAGGCCGGTACTGTATGCACCCTGTAAGAAAATCTTTGCCGATACAAACAGCTTGCTTTCATAAGCCCCCATGGCCGGGGGGGTTGCCCTGGCAGCTCCGGTGATATCTGTAGTGATACCGGCAATGGTAACCCCCGCATTCACAACCGGTGAGCCGGGCAGCAGGGCCAGGTTGGTGGTACCGGTATATAACGGATTGGCCGACACGCTGTTCAGGTCCTGCCCGGTAGCGGTTTGCCATGCACCGATCGTGGCAGCGCCCAAACCGGCTATCTTGCCAATAAACTTATTTCCCGTGCCCGAAGGATTTACATAATAGTCATTGTGATTAATTACCGTAAACTGGCTGTTAGCCGTAACCGCATATACCCCCGCTGAACCGTAAACGGCCCTTGTTCCTGCCGGCCCCAGATTATTTACAATGATATTATCCCTTATATTTCCAACACTGCCGGCACCCAGGTAAATACCTGTTGACAGGGCATCGGATTCATTTAACGTACTGCCCGACAGGTTAATACTGTTGAAATAAACATTCACCCCGCTTTGCGTTCCTATCAATGCTATACCCATTGGGTTATCCAGCAAAAAAGGGCTGTCATAATCCCATCCGTCACCCGACAGGTTTGAAATGGAATTATTGGTTACCGATATATTGGCTGATGGATTGGCTGAGGATACATAAATACCCTGGCAACCATAGCCGGCGGTTCCGGTATAATTAAGGCCAACCAGTTTATTATTACTGGCAGTGCTGTTGATGGTACTGTTGGCAAGCCAGATACACTTATCGTTTTCATCATGGGTACCATCAAAGTTTCCAATGGTATTATTATTTACCGTGGCACCATCAGCACCTTCCACATAGATGCCTGTAAAACTGATGGCATTGGCACCGGTTGCCGACAGGTCGTTAAAAGATAGATTTAAACCGTTGCCATTTCCGGCGGCTATTACTGCTGTTGCACTGATACCTATATATGCTTTTTGTATATTGTTGTTTTGTATGGTTATATTACTGAAATAACCGGGCACGCCGGTATTATTCCCATCGCAGATAAACACCGCCGATGAGGAATTGGCCCCGTTTATGATTGTGCAGTTCTTTACGCTTACCTGGGTTACAGCCAGGGTACCCGAAGATCCTATCCATATCACATTGGGTTTTGCTGTTGCAGCATTGCTGATCGTTAAGTTACGGCTAGTACTTCCATTATTGGAACCATCAATGGTAATATACTTACCGGGTATCTTCAATACCGGGCCGTTGCTAACGGATGCTGAAAGGGAGGAGATTACTCCGCTGGCAGGCCTTATCGTTAGTGTATTCACTGCACTGGCATCCGGGTTGGCAGTTATGTTAATGGTTCCCGCTTCGGAATAATTTATATCCAGTAATTCAAAAACGATAGCGCCGCCCAGGCAGGAATTATTATAGGCATTTACCGCCGCTGTAAGTGTCGGATACGTTCCGGCAGCACCAACGGTATAGGTTCCCGCAGCCAGTGTAGTTTGAATTAAATACGTATTGGGTAGTGCCGGCGGGGTAACTACCGTATTTACATCGGTAGCCACCAGGCCGGTTGCCGGGCTGGATCCAATATTTGGCAAAGGCGCCACATCCTGTGCAATAACAAAGTAAGAGACCAGGTCAGGGTTGGCCACCCCGCCCATATCGGCCGCAATAATGGTAAAGTCCCATGTACCACTGGTAGCCGTACCCGAAGTAAGTATACCGGGCGAAGAGAAGTATGCGCCTGCATTCTTTTTATAATAAATGCGGGGTTGTAAAATACCGGATGTGGGTACCCCCGAAACATCTGTTATGGCAGCGGTTATTATCCGGTTTGAGGTTAAACAGGTTCCGCTTAATAGATTGTATGTGATCACCGGCGCAGCGGCATCAATGGTATTTTCATAAGCCCCGATGGTGGGTGTGGTTAAACTCCTGCTGATGCAGGAAATATCGCTGGTAATGGAGCCGGCCGGAATACCCGATCCGGAAAGGGGCGAACCGGTCTGTGGTTTCAGGTTTGATAAACTGTTGAATAACGGATCGGCCGAAATACTGGATACATCTTCCCCGGTTGCAGTACGCAATGCCGTAATATCAGCAATATCGGTACCACTGCCGGGTAACAGGCTTCCTGTTTTAGCAAATTTGGCTTCTGGTCCGGAGGTGAAGTAATCGTTTTGATTGGAAACAAGGCTGTTAAAAATGCTGTAATTAAAGCCAATGGCATATTCACCCAAACCGGTTGTGGTTAAACTTCCATTGACTGCCCTGGCCGTAAAGACATTGTTCCTGATAATAACAGGAGGGTCGTTTCCGCCGATGGCCAGTGCAAAGTTTGGCTGGCTGCCACCGGTATATGTGCCGGATATGCTTACGCTGTTAAAATAAATTGTAGTGGTGATAATGCCCCCGCCAATAAATATGCCTGCCCCAAAATCTCCAGTAGTACCATTGGCAGCGGTATTGGTTATGCTGTTATTAGCTATAAGGTTGGTACCCGAACTGCCCACCGCAGCTATAAAAATACCGGCTACCGAGAAACTGTTTGCAGCGCTGATACTATCAATTATATTATAGGTTATGCTGGCATTGGTTACTTCGTTACCGGTGTAAGACGTATTTGAAAATGCATTACTCCCGCAGCTGATACCAAATCCGTCGCCCGAAGAGCCGCTCACACCTGCAATGGTATTGCCGGCAATGGAAATATTGTCTTCATAACCGACAAGTATACCTGCCATACGGATGTTTTGCCCGGATCCTGCCGGGGAATTCATCAAATTCTGGTTGATCTTATTACCCGTATTTTTATTACCCCCCGCACCACCCTGGCTGTAAACACCCACCTGAACGGCTTTAATATTATTGTTTTCAAAAGTATTGTTGTTATTGTCCTTACCTAAACTCTGCAAGCTGATGATGGAGGAACCGCTGCCGATACCCACCAGTGTGGTGGTGGGTGAATTACCGGTAATGTTACAGTTCTTTATGCTGTTATCAGTAGCCGGAATTGTATCTCCGATGGTTTGCATCCAGACCACAGCACTGTTTGTACCTGTATTGGTATTGCTAATGGTAAGGTTCCTGCCGGCCGTGCTTAAAGGACAAATGGTATTTGCAGTGCCGCTGTTTGATCCGTCAATGGTAACATGTTTTGCCCCGTTAAGAATGATCATAGCTGTAGGGCTTGATCCGGTTATGGAAGGACTAACCCCTGATGCAGGCTTTATCTTTAACGTGTTTACCGCACCGGCATCTGCATTTGCATTAATGGTTACCGGGAATGTTTCACCCGGATAGGCCGCATCCAGTAATTCGAAAACCACGGCCCCGCCCAGGCAGGAATTATTATAAACCGCCACGGCTGCAGTAAGTGTTGGGTAAACGCCGGCCGTACCAACTGAATATGTACCGGCCGCCAATGTGTTTTTTATAGTATAGTTAAATGGTATTGCCGGAGGGACCAATACGGTATTTACATCCGTTGCCACCAAACCCGTTGCAGGAAAAGAAGCCATATTTGGCGGCCCGGCTATATCCTGTGCAATTACAAAATAAGAAACCAGGTCGGGACTGGTAAGGCCGCCCATATGGGCAGCAACAATGGTAAATGTCCATACACCACTGGTAGCCGTACCCGATGTTAATACACCCGGCGAAGAGAAATAAGCGCCTGCATTCTTCCGGTAATAAATGCGGGGCATTAAAATACCGGATGTGGGTAAACCCGAGGCATCGGTTATAGTTGCTGTAATTACCCTGTCGGTTGTTGAACAGGTTCCTGTAAATGGTGTGTAATTGATCACCGGGATTGAAATATCCAGTAAAATAAAATTACCGGCATCAGCACCGATATCAACCGGTGTGAAGGTTGAACGGGTTTCCCCGTCAACGTCATCCGTTACGGCAGCAATAAATAATCCGGCGCTTTCAATGGTGGAAGGAGTTACGGCATGAATATGCAGGTCGGGGATGGCACCCACCGCATTAATAAATTGCGGATCACCGGAAATACTATTGATATCCTGGCCCACAAAAGCCCTCCAGGAAGCCAGGTTAGTCACATCAACCCCATTAAAAAAACCGAATACACCACCCGTTCCCGTTACCAGGTAATCGTTATAATTTAAAGTAAGACCGGGTGGATTTACTGTTGTTCCTGCAACCCGCAGCGCATAATGCTTACCACCGGTAGTAGTATTGGAACGGGCATTCATAAAGATATTATTCTCAAATACCCTGGCCACTGTTACCTGTTCCGTTCTGAAAGCATGCGTATTGCCTGTCTGCGTTCCCGTTACGGATCCCCCGATATAAACACTGTTAAAATAGATGGTACTGCCGGCGGTACCTGCCAGCTCATAAATACCGTTGATGGGGATACCATTAACAATGGCAACACCCGATGTAT
>JANOGE010000184.1:0-8958 GCA_031414035.1 Chitinophagaceae bacterium
TGACCTGCAAAACAACCACAATCTGGATTAACAGTTTTTTCATCAGGCGGCAAATATAATTACATTTTAACTTTTTATCATCAAACAGTAGTTTTAGTTTTTAGTTCTAAATTTTTCAATTGCTTTTAATGTAAACTGGCTAAGTACCAGCTTACCGCTGATAGCTGCTCTTTCTTTTAACAACTCATCCCAATGCTCTGTACCCGTCCAGAATAATTTTTTCATGGCTTTCATAGCTTCGGGATTGGAGTGTGCAAGCGTATTGGCCAGCCGGTAAACAGCTTCATCCAGATTTTCAACTGTTTCGTGTATCTCCGAATAAAGCCCCTTGCGTTTTGCCCAGTCTGTACTTCGCCAGGTTCCTGCATCTATGGCCAGTGTGCTGAACGCTGCTGTTCCCATTTTTCTTTCTACGGCTGGTCCTACCACAAAAGGGCCGATGCCCACAGCCAGTTCACTTAATTTAACCTCTGCATGATTCATGGCAATGGCATAATCAACCGATGCTGCCAAACCCACACCACCACCAACACATTTACCCTGGATCCTTCCAATGATGAACTTTGGGCACTTGCGCATGGCATTGATCACATTTGCAAAACCACTGAAGAATTTTAATCCCTCAGCTTCATTTTTTATAGCGATCAACTCATCAAAACTGGCACCCGAACAAAAAATCTTTTCACCGCCGCTTTTCAAGATGATCACTTTGGTATCATCATGCGTACCGGCAAAATGAATTTCACGGGCCAGCTCTTCTAATATTTTACCCGGCAGGCTGTTGCTTTGCGGATGAAAAAATTCGATGGTATTGATGCCATGTTCAATATGGCTTTTTACGTATGCTTCTGTACTCATAAAATATTTTTTCAATGATAAATTTATAAAATTTACTGTTCTCTTTTAGCTACAATAGTTAAAATTGTTGCTACCCCTGTTACTTCGTCCGTTTCATCAATCATCTCTACCAGCCATTTTACAATGCCCTTATAAATATCATCACCTCTTTTAAGATCTTCGGGTTTTTCAATAACACGTTTATCATTCAGTAATTTTTGTTTGCAGGTAAAGCGGATATGAATTTCGCTGCCGGGATAAACCGGTTTTGTAAAACGTAATTCATCAATACCATAATTTAACAGCACCGGATTTTTTGCATAACTGTCAACAAACAAACCAGCTGCAATACTCATGATAAAATAACCGTGTGCCACCTGTTGCTCAAACATAGTGCCTTCAAAATCGGTGGTTTTAATGTGGGCGTAAAAATGATCGCCACTCAGGTCCGCAAACCTGTCTATGTCTTCAGAGGTGATGGTTCTTTTTTCAGTGATGATCTGGTCACCAACTTCCAGCTCTTCAAAATATTTAGTGAACGGGTGTTTACCCGGATCTTTTCCGGCAGCATATTGCTGGTAAACATTGGTGATGGCGGTAATGGTTGTTGGCGAGCCCTGTATGGCGGTGCGTTGCAGGTAATGCTTTACACCACGCAGTCCGCCCATTTCTTCGCCACCGCCTGCCCGGCCGGGGCCTCCATGTACCAATAAAGGCAACGGCGAACCATGACCCGTACTTTCTTTGGCACATTCATTATTCAATACCAAAATACGTCCATGATGCGAAGCTGCACCCACAACATATTGCTGTGCAATTTTATGATCGGCTGTAACAATGGTTGAACATAAACTTCCTTTACCCAGTTTACTTAATGCAATGGCATCTTCCGTTTTTTTGTAAGGCATGATGGTGCTTACCGGGCCAAAGGCTTCCACTTCGTTTGATGGGTTTGTTGTGTAACCGGGTACAGTAGCCCAGGGCTTTTCATTCATTAATAAAACCGGTGACATGAATGCACCTTTATTTGCATCTGCATCAATTACTTCTACACTATCTAAACTGCCATAAATAATTTGTGAAGAAGCCAGTAATTTTTGAATTTGCTCTTTTACTTCATTGCGTTGTATTTGCCCGGCCAGAGAACCCATCCTGACTTTTTCATTCAACGGGTTGCCGATGGTAGTTTGCGAAAGTGAAGTGCTGATATCTTTCCAAATGGCTTCCATTTTATTTTCGGGCACAAATATTCTGCGGATGCCGGTGCAACGTTGCCCGGCCTTTAAGGTCATTTCTTTTCTGACTTCCTTAATAAAAATATTCCACTCGGGTTTTTCAGGAGTTACATCTTCGCCAAGTACAATACAATTTAATGAATCGGCTTCCATATTAAACGGAACATTCTCTTTTAAAATAACCGGATTGGATTTTAACATCAACCCCGTTGATGCAGAGCCTGTAAAGGTTACCACATCCTGCGAGGTAACATGATCCAGTATATCGCCGGCACTGCCGCATATCAATTGCAGGGCGCCTTCAGGTAAAATCTTTGATGCAATGATTTCTTTTACAACAGCCTCAGTTAAATAACTGGTAACCGTTGCCGGTTTTACTACACAGGGCATTCCAGCCAGTAAATTAACGGCTATTTTTTCAAGCATGCCCCATACCGGAAAATTAAACGCGTTGATGTGAACCGCAATTCCTTCTTTGGGTACCAAAATATGTGTGCCCATAAAAGTATTATTCGGGCCCAGGTTATGACTATCCCCATCAACACAAAAAACTTCATTGGGGAACTTGCGGCGAAGAGATGCATTGGCAAATAAATTTCCTATTCCGCCTTCAATATCCACCCAGCTGTCGGCCTTTGTTGCTCCGGTTTTATAACTGATGTCATAAAATTTATCGAGGTGGTTTCTTAAATGCAGGGCTAAAGCCTTCAGCATATTGCCCCGTTCATGAAAGGTCATTTTGCGAAGCGCAGGATTACCAACTGTTCTTCCGTATTCAAGTATTTGTTTAAAATCGAGTCCGTTTGTTGTTGCATTTACAATTGGGTCTCCGGTTACCGCATTAAAAAGCTGCTGCCCGTCACCATCTCCGGTTACCCATTTGCCTGTAATATAATTTTCAAGTTTCATGCAATCATTACATTTAATAGGCTAAGTTAACTTAAAAACAAAAGAGGCTAAAAGCCTCGATAATAAAATTCTTTAAACCAATTCAAACTGCTTTAAATGGTGGTTTATATGTTTATAATGCAATAACACCCATTCCTCAAAATTCAGTTCACCAAAAACCGGGTGCAGTGTTTTTTTAACGGGATCATCTTTAAAATAGGTTTCAAAAGATAAAATTGATTTTGACAGGTTGTTTATCGCTTCTTCCATAGAGGCATATCGTAATGGTAAAGGGTCATCGCCAATCACGTTAACAGGCGCCTTTGTATTTTCCCTGAATTCTTTTTCACTTAAAAGAAACGCTTTATACTTTGGTAAATGTTCCGGGGGTGTTACCAGGTCAAATTTTATCTTTTCGGTTGATACATAAAAAAAGGCCGTCACATGTTCTACCATCTGCTGGCCATTCATTTTTCCCCATTTACCAGCCTTGTCTGCCTGTAAATATTTTAGTAACGGAATATATTCTTTAAAAATAAAATCAAGTTTCTCCTGGTTCATTATCTTAATTTAAAAGCGCCTTTAAAAGAGATATTAAATGATCATGCTCTTTTATCTATTTCCATGCACAGCCTGTTAAAGATTTCATCAATGGTTCCTTCCCCCTTTACCATAACTACTTTATTAAATTGTTTGTAATAGTCGGCTACAACAGCAGTCTTACTGATATATTCGGCTAATCTTGCCCCAATTACATTTTCATTATTATCGTCGCTCCTGCCGCTGGTTTCCCCCCGTTTTAACAACCGCTTGATAAGCTCCTCTTCTCCAACATCCAAAGCCAGCATAACTGCAATAGGGGCCTTTTTTAGTTTTAGTAATTTATCCAGCGCTTTTGCCTGGGCAGCTGTTCTTGGAAATCCATCAAATAAAAAACCCTTAGAGTCCGGATTTGTCTCTAAGGCTGAACTTATCATTCCAATCACCACTTCATCAGGTACCAATTGGCCCTTGTCCATAAAATTCTGTGCTTCTTTTCCCAATTCGGTTTGCCGGCTGATCTCATATCTTAATAAATCACCGGTACTGAGGTGCTTTAAGCCGTACTTTGCTATTAGTTTTTCGCTTTGCGTTCCTTTGCCACTGCCGGGAGGGCCAAATAATATCAGGTTAAACATATTTACTTACTGTACGTATGAAGATAGCAAATATAACAATCGAACTTTAATTATTCATTAACAGCCATATTAATCCATTCAAAATCTTAAATTCACGGGTTTTCGTACATTAAAAACTATTTATAACGAAATTTGTTGAACCATATGCGATCACTATTTTACAATACCATACTTTTTGCACTATTATCAGCCGGCTGTGCTGATCCTTCTGTAAAACAAAATAAAACAACCAATATGGACAGCAGTAAAAAGGTAAACCCTGTTTATTCAACCACCGATCCGGGAAAAGTGAATGTAAGTAATGAGGAATGGAAAAAGATACTACCTGCCGATGTATATAGTATTGCACGTGAAAAAGGAACAGAAAGGGCTTTTACCGGAAAATACCAGAACCATAAAGAAGGCGGAACTTATTATTGCGCTGCCTGCGGCAATCCGCTGTTTAACAGCAACGGCAAATTTGAAAGCAACTGCGGCTGGCCCAGTTTTTTTGAACCCATCAGCAAAGGCAGTATTATTTATGCGCCGGATAATACCTATGGCATGAAGCGGACAGAAGTGATGTGCGGCCGTTGTAAAGCTCATTTAGGCCATGTGTTTGAAGATGGCCCACCACCAACCGGTTTGCGTTATTGTATTAACTCGGTGATCCTTGATTTTGAAAAAGCAGCCGGTGCAGCAGAGGATTTTGACAGGAAGAGTGATCCTAAAAAATAATACCTGTCAGCCATTCATATATTTCTTTTGCCCTGTCGCCGATTTTATTGCAACTTCATTGTTCAAAACTCAACAATGAGAAAACTTATCCTTTTTGCTTTTAGTATTTTATTAATACTGGTTTACCATAAAGTTGTTGCACAAAAAACTTCCCTTGACCAGTTTAAGAATTTAAACCCCCGTAATATCGGCCCGGCCGGTATGAGCGGACGTATCACCAGCATTGATGCTGTGGTTGCCAATCCTAATATTTTTTATGTAGGCGCCGCTTCAGGCGGTGTTTGGAAAACACAGAACAGTGGACAGTCGTGGGTGCCGGTTTTTGATGAACAACCCATTCAGAATATCGGTGCAATTGCCATTCAGCAATCCAATCCATCGGTTGTATGGGTGGGTACCGGTGAAGGCAATCCAAGAAACTCTCTTAACCTCGGCGCTGGTATTTACAAAAGTTTAGATGCCGGCAAGTCCTGGAAAAAAATGGGACTTGATAAAACCATTTGTATTCACCGGGTGGTGATTGACCCCACAAACCCCAATACGGTTTATGCAGCCGCAATAGGAAACCCTTATGCTGAACATCCGGAAAGGGGTGTTTTTAAAACAACCGACGGTGGAGAAACATGGAATAAGATTTTGTATGCCAATGATACCACCGGTTGTGCCGATCTGATCATGGACCCATCCAATCCCAATAAGCTGATAGCAGCCATGTGGCAATTTAAAAGAACGCCCTGGAACTTAAAAAGCGGTGGCAAAGGAAGCGGCTTGTTTATAACCGTAGATGGAGGCAAAAACTGGAAGCCGTTAACAAAAGATGATGGAATGCCAGAGGGACAACTCGGAAGGATCGGGGTTGCTTTCAGCCGCAGCATGCCTTCGAGAGTATATGCAAAAGTGGAAGCTACAAAAAATGGACTATATAAAAGTGATGACGGAGGATTTAAATGGACACTGATAAACAGCAATGCTTCAGAAATAACCGACCGTCCTTTTTACTACCAGGAAATTTATGTGGACCCAAAAAATGAAAATAGAATTTACGATGTACACTCAACCATAACATTAAGCGAAGATGGCGGTAAGTCTTTTTCAACACTGATCCCTTATTCCGGTATTCATCCCGATCACCATGCCTGGTGGATAAACCCAGAGGACCCTAACCTGATCATTGAAGGTAATGATGGTGGTATTGGTTTGTCGAGGGACCGTGGCAAAACCTGGGTGTTTGATGAAAAAATTCCGGTGGGCCAGTTTTATCATATAAATGTGGACAATGAAATTCCCTATAATGTAATGGGTGGTATGCAAGACAACGGAAGCTGGTTGGGCCCTGCATATACCTGGACAAACGGTGGCATCCGTAATTATTACTGGAGCAATGTGGGTGGTGGTGATGGTTTTGATGTAGTATCGGACCCTGAAGACGCCAACTGGGTTTATAGTATGAGCCAGGGCGGAAGTGTAGGGCGGCGTAACTGGAAAACCGGCGAAGGCTGGTCTATCGTGCCCCCTGCCCTTGACCCTGATATCAAGCTACGTTTCAACTGGAACTCTGCCATAGCACTGGATCCGTTTGATAAAAAAACAATTTACTATGGCAGCCAGTATGTACATAAGAGTAATGATAAAGGTGTGAACTGGGAAATTATATCTCCTGACCTTACATCAAATGATTCGGTAAAAATTGCCGCTTATCAAAACACGGGAGGATTAACATTGGATATTACCGGCGCCGAAACACATTGTACCATTCTTGCTATTGAACCATCAAAAAAAGAACAAGGTACTATCTGGATAGGAACTGATGATGGCAATGTGCAACTGACCAGGAATGGCGGAAAAACATGGACCAGCTTTCGGGGAAAAATTCCGGGTATGCCTGTTGGTTGCTGGATACCACAGGTAAAAGCATCGGTATATAATGCAGGGGAAGCATTTGTTGTAGCGAATGATTACCGCCGTGGTGATATGAAACCCTATATTTTCCGCACAACAGATTATGGTAAAACCTGGACAGGAATGATCGATGAAAATAAATCCGCAGGATCCGGTGGAGTGAAAGGTTATGCCTTATGTGTACTGCAGGATCCAACAGAACCGAATTTAATTTTTGTGGGTACCGAAAATGGTTTATGGATAAGCCTTGATAACGGAATTTCATTTGAACAATTTAAAAATGGTTTTCCCTCTGTTTCCACTTATGATCTTGCCATACAGGAACGTGAAGCCGACCTGGCGATTGCCACATTTGGACGTGCCCTATGGGTGCTGGATGATATAAGGCCATTAAGAAAAGCGGCTGCTAATAAAGGAATAAAATTTACAAACCCTGTTACTGTGTTTACAGCACCTGATGCTTACCAGGCACAATACAGAGCGGCCCTTGGGTATGAATGGAGCACCTATGGATTATATGATGCTGAAAACAGGAGGCGTGGAGCAGCAGTTTCTTTTTTCATCAATAAACCAAAACAGGATACTGCTACAAAGCAACCGGCTGTTGCTGCACCTGCTGAACAAACTGCCCCGGTTGCAATAGAACAGGGTGGCAGAGGAGGTGGGCGAGGTGGACGTGGTGGCGGAGGTCAGGGTGGTGCCGGCGGAGGCAGAAGAACTGACAGTGCAATGGTCAAAATTTTTAATGCAGATAATGAATTAATAAGAACATTGCGCTGGGCAGTAGATACCGGTTTCAATAAAATGTATTGGGGAATGGAGGAAAAAGGTTTCCGGCAAACGGGTTCACCAAAACCATTGCCCGGAGCAGCTGAGCCAGGGGGTTCGCAGGTATTACCCGGAACCTATAAATTGGTAATGACCTATGCAAGAACTTCTGACTCCACTTTTATAACCGTAAAAGACGATCCAAGATTAGGTAACCGCAATGGTATTAAACTGGCGCAACGTAAAATGGCTGACCGGTTAAGAATATCTTCAAATAAATTAACAACAGGGATGGACCAGCTAACAGAAAGCGAAGAACTGTTGACTAAAATGCAGGCACAGTTAAAAGGCGTTGAAGGTAAAGATGCGGACTCATTGAGAAGATCAACAACTAAAATGCAGGATGAAATAAAAAGTATTCGTGAAAAGATCAGCGGAAAGCCAGGTGATAAGCAGGGGATATCATCAAATCCTTTTGAAATAACTGTGATGAACCAGTTACAAATAGCTCAACGGTCCATTACAAGTAAAACAGTTGTGCCTGGTCCACAGGTAGAAACACTGGTTGGTAATGCAGAAAAATCCGTGAAAGATATTTCAGATAAAATAAATACTTTTTACAGTGATCCCTGGAAGAAATACAGAAGTTTAGTTGAATCCACGCCGATAAAATTATTCAAAGATTATAGTCCGTTATAATCCGGATGATCATTGGTTATTGTTGATATAAAATATAAAAGCAACATTTGTCAGATCTTCCGATGAACAAGGATTTTAAAGTCCGGCCTCCCTCTCTTTCGGAGAGGTAACGAGCCCGCCCGGATGACAAGGTCGGACGGGGGTGAGGCGGGGCCGCCTACCGCCAGCAGATGTAAGAAACAAAAGTGAACCTGTTTAAAGATTATAAAGCGATTGAGTAACTTTTAAAACATAATTACAATAAATAAAGCAGCTTGAATCGCTCCTTTATTTTATATACCTTTATTATAGTCCCTATTGAAGACCTGCCTCTTCACACTTTATTAAATATATAAAGATGTACAAGTTTTTTACATTGGCAGTAGCGATAGCAATTATGCCGCTATCAAAACAGTTCTCTAACCGGAATATTGTGGAAGAACCTCTGTTTGAAAACCCTGCATATATTTTGCCATATAAAAATACCCTTAGCTCTAATTTCTGGGAGCCCGAAAAAAAACCGGGGCAGGCCTGGTCACAAAACTGGATGGGGCAGGCACAGGAAAATATCCGCAAAAGTGAATACCATTTTAAATGGGAAGAAGAATTAAAAGCATACTGTACCCCAAACAGAAAAAACAATCTCCGCTTTTTTTATGATGATAAAGGATTTACTGTTGAACCACGTACAACTCAAATACCTATTGGAGATTATGATCCTTTAAAAAGGCCAGATGAAATAAAATACAAAAATATTC
>JANOGE010000185.1:0-49873 GCA_031414035.1 Chitinophagaceae bacterium
GCCTTACTGTCATTCTGATCCCGAACGCTTTCGGGAGAAGAATATAAATGTAAATGAGAGATGCCCGCCTGGATGACCATTCGGACATGCTTCGTCCCTATACATGACTAAAACCAAAATATCATAAGTACTAAACATAAATATATTAAATTGCTGTCAAAGTAAAACAACAGATCATAATGTCATACCCCTACCAGATAAGATCATTGGAGCAATATCATGAGCACTACCAAAAAAGTGTAGAGGATCCGGAAGGATTTTGGGCTGATATTGCCGAAAATTTTCAATGGCGCAATAAATGGAGTAAAGTATTAGATTGGAATTTTACCGAACCCAAAGTGGAATGGTTTACCAATGCAAAACTCAACATCACAGAAAATTGTATTGACCGTCATCTGGCGGCAATGGGTGACAAACCCGCCATCATCTGGGAACCTAACAACCCCGAAGAAAGAACCCGGATAGTTACCTATAACCGCTTACATAAACGGGTATGCCAGTTTGCACAGGTATTAAAAAACAATGGTGTAAAAAAAGGAGACCGGGTTTGTATTTATATGGGCATGGTGCCGGAACTTACTTATGCAATACTGGGTTGTGCCAGGATTGGCGCTATACACAGTGTTATTTTTGGTGGCTTTAGTGCACAAAGCATTGCCGACAGGCTTGATGATGCAAAGGCTGAATTTATTGTTACCTGCGATGGTGCCTGCCGGGGAGGAAAAGATATTCCTTTAAAAGCAGTGATCGATGATGCACTCATCGGCAACAAAACTGTAAAACGGGTAATCGTTTACACCCGAACAAGAACTCCGGTAAGTATGATCAAGGGACGTGATGTTTGGTGGGAAGATGAAATGGAGCATGCCGAAACACAGATTGAAAAAGACGGCGTGGTCTCTTTTCCTGCCGAAGAAATGGATGCGGAAGACCCGTTGTTCATTCTTTATACTTCAGGCAGTACCGGTAAACCAAAAGGTGTGGTGCACAGTTGTGCCGGTTATATGGTTTGGACAACATACACTTTTGTAAATGTATTTCAATACCAACCCGGTGATATCTTTTTTTGCACAGCGGATATTGGCTGGATAACCGGGCACAGTTATATTGTGTATGGCCCGTTAAGTGCAGGTGCTGCCAGTTTAATGTTTGAAGGAATTCCTACATGGCCTACTGCCGGAAGGTTTTGGGATGTGGTTGATAAGCACAAAGTAAATATATTATATACTGCCCCAACTGCCATACGCAGTTTAATGAGTTATGGTCTGGATCCCTTAAAAGGAAAAGATCTTTCCTCGTTAAAGATCCTCGGCACTGTTGGCGAACCTATCAATGAAGAAGCCTGGCATTGGTATGATGAAAATATTGGAAAAAAGAAATGCCCGATCGTAGATACCTGGTGGCAGACAGAAACAGGCGGTTGTTTAATTTCTAACCTTGCAGGTATTACTCCTGCAAAACCTGGCTGGGCCACACTTCCCATGCCCGGTATTCAGCCTGTTTTGGTAGATGAAAAAGGTAACATTGTAGAAGGAAGTGATTTTGCAGCAGAGTGCTTGAAAGCCTCCCCTTTTGGGGGAGGTTTGAAGGGGGCCGGAAATTTATGCATCAAAGCCCCCTGGCCCGGCATTTTAAGAACAACCTGGGGCGATCATGAACGTTGCCGCACCAATTATTTTGCCACTTATGATAATTTATATTTTACCGGAGATGGTGCATTGAAAGATGAAAATGGTTTTTACAGAATTACAGGCAGGGTTGATGATGTATTGAATGTAAGTGGCCACCGTATTGGCACTGCCGAAGTGGAGAATGCCATAAACATGCATTCGGGGGTTGTTGAAAGTGCAGTAGTGGGTTATCCGCATGATATAAAAGGACAGGGTATATATGCATATATTATTTTCAATGGTCATCATGGTGACGAGGATCAACGGCGGCAGGATATTTTACAAACAGTAACCAGGGTAATTGGTGCCATTGCAAAGCCGGATAAAATTCAATTTGTATCCGGCCTGCCTAAAACAAGAAGCGGCAAAATCATGCGGCGCATTTTAAGAAAGATCGCCGAAGGCGAAACACAAAACCTGGGCGATACTTCAACCCTGCTTGATCCCGCAGTGGTATATGAAATAAAAAACAACAGATTATAAACTTCATGCTTGCCCCTCTCTTTTGGAGAGGGGCAGGGGTGAGGTCCTGACCTGGTTTTAGATGAAATTAAAAATGAAAAAACTATAATGAATAATTCTAAGCGTCATATTCTTTTCATTGCTTCTCTCTTTGCTATTCTTTCAAAGGATGCCTCTGCACAAATGAAAAGCTGTTGCGAGCCGGATGGTGTAATCCTGGTTTCAACAGTTAAACAATCCAATGGAACATTAAAGATGGTTAAGATACTGGACAGCATCAGTAAAAATGCCAATCCCGAAGATTTTTATGTGATGAATACTCACCGTGCCGAACTCTTTAAGAAAAAACTGGAAACAGAAAAAGATCCGGGTAAAAGGGTGAACCTGTACTTTCAGTATGCTGTTGAATCATTAAATGCCGGGAATACTGATGAAGCCATTGCGGTGATGAAACAGGTGATGACAGCCATGGAACTGACGGCCCGGAATATTACTGCAGAAAACAAATTATTATTTGATCAGTTAGCCATTGCTTATATGAGAAAGGGTGAGCTGGAAAACTGCGCTGCCAATCATAATGCACAAAGTTGTATCATACCCATAGAGGGAGGCGGCATTCACAAACTGACCTCAGGTTCCGAACAGGCCATAGAAATGTATAAAACTATTCTCACTAAATTTCCGGATGACCTTCAATCAAGATATTTACTGAACATAGCTTATATGACTCTTGGAAAGTACCCGGCCGAAGTACCCAAACAATGGCTTATCGAATCAGGGGTATTTACCCAAAATACAGGAAACAACATTGTATTAAAAGATGTAGCGGTACAAAAAGGGGTTGATATGAATGGCATATCAGGTGGCTGTGTTGTGGAGGACCTGGATAATGATGGATTGCTTGATATTATGGCTTCGTCTTATGGCCTCAGTGACCAGATAAGATACATGCACCAGATGAAAGACGGTACTTTTAAAACGGAAACGGTATCATCCGGATTGGTGGGCATTACCGGGGGATTAAATCTTATACATGCCGATTATAACAATGATGGCTTAGCCGATATCCTTGTACTTAGAGGAGGCTGGTGGGGTAAAAATGCGAAGTTCCCCTTCTCTTTAATAAAAAATAATGGCAACAATCGTTTTGAAGATGTAACTTTTGAAGCCGGGCTGTATTCGCCTGCACCAACTCAAACGGCCAGCTGGGGCGATTTTAATAATGACGGATGGATCGATCTTTTTGTTGCCCATGAAAATTACCCCTGCCAGCTTTTTATAAATAATAAAGGTAAGTTCATTGATGTATCGGTTAAATACGGGTTAAATATTACAACTTTTGCAAAGGGATGTGTATGGGGCGATATCAATAATGATGGTTTTCCCGATCTCTATCTTTCTGCATTAGGATCACCCAATAAATTATGGCTAAATCAACCGGGCGCTTCTTCCGGAGAAAGAAAATTTGTGGACATATCAAAAGCAGCAGGCGTGGAAGAACCTATCTATAGTTTTCCTACATGGTTCTTTGATTTTGATAATGATGGATGGCTTGACCTGTTTGTTTCAGGATATGATACGAAACGGTTTTCGCAGGTAGGTGGAGACGCAGCCCGTGATATGCTGGGCATGCCGGCATTGGGAGAACTGCCGCGTTTGTATCACAACAATGCCAACAATACATTTACTGATGTAAGCAAAGCATACGGTGTTGATCATGTGAATTATGCCATGGGATGTAATTTTGGCGACATAGATAATGATGGCTGGCTTGATTATTACCTGGGCACCGGCGCACCGGAATATACAAGCATTGTTCCCAATAAACTATACCGCAATGTTGCCGGTAAAAAATTTGAAGACATTACCTATGCGACCAACACCGGTCATATTCAAAAAGGGCATGGATTGGCTTTTGCCGATATAGATAATGACGGCGACCAGGATATTTATGAAGTGATGGGTGGAGCTGTTGAAGGTGACCGTTTTAGAAATGTACTTTTTGAAAACAGTACGGTTAACGGAAATCACTGGATAAAATTAAAACTGGAAGGGGTTAGTTCTAATAAGTCTGCTATTGGCGCAAGGGTAAGAATTAAAGTAAAAATGGAAGATGGAAGTTTTCAGGATTTTTATCATACGGTAAGTACCGGTGGCAGTTTTGGTTCTAAACCATTAACCATATCGGCAGGACTTGGTAATGCATCTGGTATTGAAGAGATAGAAATAAGGTGGCCCAATGCAAAACAACGTACAGAGGTCATCAAAGATGTTACAATGGATACACTGCTGAAAATCAGAGAAGGGAAAGGTAAACTATAAAAAAGAGCCCCGGATATGAGGCTCTTTAAATAATTCTAAAAAAAATCAGTATCCAAATATCTCTTCCAGGCTTAATCTCTTCAACTCACCATATTTTTTCATTGCATCTTCATTTAATTTCTTATCAGAGGCAACAATGCAGTAAGTGTATGGCTTATTGGCAATATAGTCTGTGTGAAACTGTTTCAGTTCTTTATAGCCAATCTTATCTATTGTGGCATATGTTTTTTTACGGATATCTTCATTCAATCCTTTTTGCTGTGCAGAAAGATAATTGAAAATAATGCCGTCTTGTGTAATACGGGCAGTTTCTATATCTTTCTTTATACCATCCTGTGCTACTTTAATATTCTGCTCCACTTTGGGTAAATCATTCAACAACTCATTCATTGCTATAACAGATTCATCAAACTTATCGGCCTGGCAACCAACATAAGCCATGGCATAAAAAGGATCTTCTTTTTTATCAGGTTTGCCATAAAAGGCAAAAGTAGAATATGCAAGCGCTTTACTTTCCCGGATGGTTTGAAATACGAGGTCGCCCATGTAATTATTAAAAATATCAATCACCGGTTCTTTATCGGAATCGTAGGCTGATGTGTTTCTAATCCAACGTATTTCAGACTGTACCATATTATAATCGGCAAATAAAACTTCATTATTTTTTTGAACTGCAT
Organism: Chitinophagaceae bacterium; assembly: GCA_031414035.1. Lineage (GTDB taxonomy): Bacteria > Bacteroidota > Bacteroidia > Chitinophagales > Chitinophagaceae > Ferruginibacter. Next base: position 5,132 of record JANOGE010000185.1, read on the forward strand.
ACGTAAATTTCGTTTTTTCTGAAGTCTTTTTAAAAGAAGCAGGTACAGTATGCACTGTTTTTAACCCGGCTGTTAATTGTGCCAAAGGCATTGGGCCATAGTATAAAATTTTATGTGCATTACTGTTCATCCCATGTAAAATGTCAACCAGTTCTGCTGAAGTAGTGTTGCTTAATTCTGCATCGCTGAGTGTATAATTAAAAGGATTTTTAGCGCCAAACCTGGCATAACTCATAAGTCCGTTCATGATAGCACCTTTATTTGCTTTGGTATCTTTTCGTGATTTTGACAATCTTGCCTTTAAGTTTTTTAAAGCTTCTTCATCTCCTTTACCGTTATTTAAAACATCTTCGAACAATGCTACAGCTTTGCTGAAATTTTCCTGTAAGCCTTCTATGGTTACCGTAGTAAATTCGGCAGAAGCACTCACATTAAAACTGCAGGCAATTTTATAAAACGCTTTGGTAATATCTTCCGAACTCATTTTATCTGTACTTAAAAACTGCAAATACTGTGCTGCCAGGCTTAATTTTTTATCGTTCCAGGTTCCCATTTCATAACGATAACGCAACCTGAACAGGCTGTTATCAGTATTCTTTACATACAATACTACGGCAGGGCCGATTTTTGTTTTTTGCAGATCTTTACCATAATCTAACCAAAGGGGCTTTACTGCCGTGGCAGGCATATCATTGATCTGCTTTACAAAAGCAGATTGAGCATCCCGGTTTGTTTCAACCGGTGTAATAGCTGGCTTATCAACTTTTATGATGCTTTTATCTTCCCCTTTACGTTTAAAAATAACTACATAGTTTTCCTGGAAATATTTATTGGCAAAAGTCATAATATCATTCTTTGTAAGCTTACCCAATTTGTCAGTATAAGCAACCTGTTCTTTCCAATCCAGTTCATCGGAAAAAACATCCATTAGAGTATTTGCCCTTGAACTGTAGGTTTCATTGAATTGCAAAATAGTTTTCTTGAAGTTATTGTTTATAGCGGTTATGAGGCCGTCATCAAAATTTCCCTTTTTCAGGTTATCAATTTCGCCAAGTATCAAAGCTTTAACATCCTCCAAAGATTGTCCTAAAGTTGGCCTGCCCTGCATAAATAAAACACCATAATCTATCAATATAAATGAGGATGCAGAGGCGCCCAGCAATTTTTGTTTTTTCACTAAATTCAAATCCATTAATCCTGCTTTTCCGTTGGCAAGAATTTGTCCTACCAGTTCGGCAAGTATTGCATCTTTTGATTTATTACCCGGTAAGCGAAAGCCAATGGTGACGTTTTCTGCATCGGGTCCAACTACTTCCACATTGACCGGCGCTGTAATGGGCTGCTCCGGTATAAAAGTATATTTGGCCAAAGGCTTGTTCTGCATGTAAGAAAAAGCAGCGTCAATTTTTTTAATCATCTCATCTGGATTAAAATCACCACTCATAATAACACCCATATTATTTGGTACATAATACTTGTTGAAATATCTCCTGATCTCTATCAGCGAAGGGTTTTTTAAATGCTCTATGGTACCAATGGTTGTTTGCAAACCGTAGTTATGATTTTTAAAAAGCGATGCAAATAATTTCTCAAAAACTTTTCTGCTGTCTGTATCCAGCGAACGGTTTTTTTCTTCATACACCGCTTCCAGCTCAGTATGAAAAATACGCAGTACCGGATTTTTAAACCGTTCGCCCTGCACCGCCAGGTATTTGTCAATGGCACTGGCAGGTACATCATCGGTGTAAACAGTCTGTTCATAAGAGGTAAAAGCATTGGTACCCTGTGCACCCATTGATGCCATCATTTTATCATACTCATTGGCAATGGCATATTTTGCTGCAACACCCGATATTGAATCAATGCGGTGATAAATTGTTTTGCGCATTTCAGGATCTGTAGTCTTATTGTATTCTTCGTACAATGCATCAATCTTATCCAGTTCGGGTTTTTCTTTTGCCCAATCCAAAGAGCCAAATTTAACAGTGCCTTTAAACAACATGTGCTCTAAGTAATGGGCAAGGCCGGTATTGGTGGGTGGGTCAGTTTTACTGCCTGCCTTTGTTGCTATATAGCATTGTATCCGGGGGTCTTTATTAGTTGGACTCAAAATAACTGTTAACCCGTTTTTAAGAGTATAAAACCTTGCCTTCAGCCCATCATTGGTTACATATTTATATGTGTACCCTGCAGAAGTTGCTTCATTCCACTCATACTTACCGGTTTGGGCAAATGCTGCAATTGAGCTAACGAGCAGTAATACAAAAAACAGCTGTTTAAAAAATTGCATACAAAGATTGTTTTAGGATTTAAAATGAGCGGCGAAAATACGGTTTCTGCAACTTAATTTCTGGCCGTTCGCAATATTATTAACTTTACTTTTGAACAAATTACAACCCTGTATATGAAACCACTGTTTAAGTTCCTGTTCCGCACCCTTGTTTTTCTTTTTGTGCTGGTCAATGTCATCGTGGCCTTTCATGCGTATAAGTTTACCCATTTTTATAACAATGGAGAGGTTAGTATAAAAAAGCCTGTAGATAAATCAGGCTGGGATAAGACAAAAGAAATATTGTTTGGTATAAATGCAGTAAAACAAAAAAATACCATTACGGCCGATTCCTCTTTTCAAACTATTTATTTAAAAACAAAAGACAAACTGAAATTAGAGGCCTGGTATATTCCAACCGGTAGTTCCATTGGAACGGTTTGTCTTTTTCACGGTCATGGGGGTACAAAATCAGGGGTGTTTAAGGAATCGGAAGAATTCAGAAAAATGGGGTATAATACCCTGCTGCTTGATTTCAGGGCACATGGCAACAGCGATGGCAATACCACTACCATTGGGTATGATGAAAGTGAAGACGTAAAACTGGCTTATGATTTTATTAAAAACAAAGGCGAAAAAAATATAGTACTTTGGGGAATTTCGATGGGCGCCTCTACCATAACCAAAGCCATTAAAGAATATGAGTTGGAGCCCAAAAAAGTAATTTTGGAAATGCCTTTTGGCACTATTGAAGATGCCGTAAAGGGCCGTGTAAAAATGATGGGGCTTCCGCCACAACCCATTTCAACCTTACTTACTTTTTGGGGCGGTGCCGAACATGGTTTTTGGGCTTTTGGAATGCAGCCTCAGGAATTTGTAAAAAATATTAAATGCCCGGTTTTGCTTCAATGGGGTAAAAATGATCCCCGGGTTACAAAAGCCGAAGAAGATATATTGTTTAAAAATATTGCTGGCGCTGATAAAAAAATGGTCGTGTATGAAAACGCTGCTCATGAAAGCCTTTGCAAAAAAGAAACGGAAAAGTGGAAAACCGAAGTCGCTGCTTTTTTGAAATGACCCATCCAAAAAACATATCTATCCGGGATTATACCTATGATCTTCCGGTTGACAGAATTGCCCTGTATCCCCTACCCGAAAGAGATGCATCAAAACTCCTGGTGTATCAAAATGGCAAGATAGAACAGGATATTTATAAACATATTGATAGATACTTGCCTGCAGACAGTCTGCTTATTTTCAATAAATCCAAAGTAATAAAAGCCCGTATCCGCTTTCAAAAAAGCAGCGGCGGGGTGATCGAGATCTTTTGTCTTGAACCTTATGAAGATAGTATTGAATACAGCAGTATCATGAACAGGAAGGGAAATGTTAAATGGAAATGCATGATCGGCGGTGCAGGTAAATGGAAGAAAGGTGCGTTAGAAAAACAACTGGCAGTTGGTAACAGGCAGTTGGTAATAAGTGCAGGATTAGTTGAAAAACTTCCGGATGCTTATGTGGTGGAATTTTCCTGGACACCCGTTGAACTTAGCTTTGCAGAAGTTCTGGAATCAGCCGGAGATATTCCGTTACCACCGTATATTAAGAGAACTGCTGAGGCTGAAGATACCGAACGGTATCAAACCATTTATGCAGCAGGCGAAGGATCGGTAGCGGCTCCAACTGCCGGCCTGCATTTTACCAAAGAAATTTTTAAAAGGCTGGCAGATAAAAATATCAAAACCAATTTTGTAACACTGCACGTGGGTGCCGGAACTTTTAAACAGGTGAAAACAGTAACCATGCAGGATCATGAAATGCATGCGGAGTGGATAGATGTAGCTGTTGAAATGATTGAGCAGTTGTTGTTGCAGGCAGACAAAACAATTGTTGCCGTTGGCACCACTTCCTTAAGAACACTGGAAAGTCTCTACTGGATGGGTGTTAAAACGATTCTGCATCCTGCGGTAAAACAACTGCAGCTTAACCAATGGGAAGTGTATGAAGAACCTTTACTCAACAGTAGTATAACCGTAAAAGAGGCTTTATCATCTTTGGTTAAATGGATGAATAAAAACAGGCATGAAAAATTAATTTCCCAAACCCGGATATTGATAGCTCCGGGCTATCCTTTTAAAATGGCCAATGCCATCATCACCAATTTTCACCAGCCACAATCCACTTTACTTTTATTGGTTGCTGCTGCTGCAGGCAATTACGTGCCTTCCGGGCAGGCAAATTGGAGAAAAATTTATGATCATGCCCTGCAAAATGATTTTCGTTTCCTGAGTTACGGAGATGGCTGCCTTTTATTCATGCATTAATAATATTACCGGCCAATCGTTTTGTCTGTACTATTTTTATAAAAAATATTATTCAAACTTTGATATGATACTTAAAAAGATTATAAGATCCGTTTTCAATAATACCGGTATTTATATTGGCAAAAGGCCTACGTTCAAGGGCAGGGCAAACTTTAGTATTGACGGCCTGCATTATGGCTTCTGCTTTCCATCAGCTAATTATACGCCCTGGCAGGGGGATCCTGACTTTTTGAATATTTACCATCAAATAAAAGATAATACATTGGTTGATATTTACCGCTGCCATGAATTATGGCAACTGGTACATAAATTGAATACCCTATATCCAAATGCTGCCATTCTGGAAGTAGGTGTTTGGCGGGGAGGGACAGCGGGTATTATGTCGCAGCAATTAACGAATCTGAAAAGCACCGCCACTTTATATCTTGCCGACACTTTTTCCGGCGTTGCCAAAGCCGGTGTTAATGACAGTTTTTATAAAGGCGGCGAACACAATGATACCAGTCAGTATATGGTGGAAGATGTTTTAAAAAACAAAAGTAAATACCTAAACTATAAAATTTTAAAAGGTATTTTTCCGGATGATACTGCACATCAAATTCCAGCAGATGAACAGTTTGGTATCTGCCATATTGATGTTGACGTTTACGAGTCTGCCAAAGACATTTTAGAATGGGTTTGGAAAAAACTGATCCCCGGTGGGGTTGTGGTATTTGATGATTATGGATTTCACAGCTGCACGGGTGTAACCAAACTGGTAGAGGAGTACCGCTATTATCCTGACAGGCAGATCATACATAACCTGAATGGCCATGCGGTGATGATAAAACTTAAATAGTGCGTAATATTATTGCTGAATGGTAACCGGTGTTCCTACCGGTATATAGGTGAACAGGTCTTTCATCTCGGTATATTTAACGGAAACGCAACCATCGGTCCAGTTATAAAAATTATCTACCGTCCATTCTTCCTGTGGCCTTGTTGCATGTATGGCAATGCCGCCTCCGATTTTAGCACTCCTGGATAATAACCCTTTTGATTTCCTGTCATTAAATTTTTGAAAACTGATATCATTTGGATAATCTAACAATAACTCCGGGCCCCATTTTGGATGAATTTTTTTCAGAATCACTTTAAAACTGCCATCCGGTGTTCTTTTATCACCTTCTTTCATTTTATCACTCAGGTCTTTGCTGCCAAAAACAATAGGATAAGTTGCAAACCAGCCTTCCTCATCATACACTTTTAATTCATAATCACTTTTGTCAACAATAATATAATAGGGATTTTCAATACTGTCTTTGGTAACCCGTTTTGCCACTTTGACCGAGGTTGATTTTTTTGCAGTTGTTTTCTTTTTCTTCTTTACCGGAATAAAAGACAACAACGCAATTACTTCGCACATACTGAAAACAGGAAAAAGCCTTGAACCATTCATTTGTTAACCAATTTTTCTCTATATCTCAAACGATATGCCATATAAAAATATTTCAATCTTTTGAAAAATATTAACAAATTATACGGAATGTGGAAAAAAATTACCCCTCACCCACATTTTTTAACCCACCCCGATAGCTATCGGGAGTAATGGATTGAGTGAAAGAGTAATTCTACCAATTACTGAACCGGAATCCTACGGTATAAGGCCGCATATCCAGGCCTCTTTCATACATGGATTTAGGACTATACGATCCATATAACCTGACCGGGCCCAGGCCAACTTCTGCTATATATGAAAACTTGAAACGCTCCAGATCATAAACTCCCTTATTTGTCCATTTCCCCCTTTCATCGCTTTTTTGTTTATTTCGCTGGCTGTACAGATAACCGGCACTAACACCCACGCTAAGACTGACCCCCCTTTTCTTGTTACGGGGATTGGAAGCAAAATTCAACATTAGTGGCACGGTTAAATAATCGGCTGCCAGTTTATTTTTTGAAAATGAAATAGAATCCCTGAAAATAAACGGTAAATTAGTTTGTGTATTTACAGTGTAAGGTACATATCCGCCTTCTTTATAACTGACAGAAGATTTATACCGGTAATTATTTAACTCAAGTCCTAAACCATACTTAAGATTTACATAATGCTTTACCAGGTTAAGCCTTTGCATAAAAAACCAGATATTTACATTAATACTTTTCTCTGTTCTGAGTTTAAAATCTCTTTCGCCCAATGCAGGATAGCCTGGCCTGTTAATTAAATAATTGCCGGCAGCACTATATTTGGTATTATCGTCATAATTAGAGAATCCAAGATCAAGTATCCACCAATTGGTGCTGATACTTTTATTTTTTTTATGCTCCGGCTTTCCTCCCACTTTAACCTCAAGGCCTTTGCCATTTTTATTTTTCCCGTTTTTAACGATGATCATACCCCCGATCCTGATGGTATCTTTTTTTTCTTTTGATTTACCAGGCTCCTCCTGGGCGGATACGGTTAAGCAAATAATTGCCGTTGCTAAAAGTAATGTTAGCCTTTTCATTTGTTTCAATTTTAAGTGATTATTTTAATGCGATCTCAAACCCGGCCACTTTTAATCCATCGCCGGTTTTAATGTTGGTGGTGCGTTCCACCATTCTTTTTGCTTTACGTAAAAGTCCGCCAAGCATTGTTCGTTTTACTTTCTCTTCATCCATATAAAGAAAGCGGTTATTATTACTCTCATCAGCAATGTATACTGCCGGAATGGCTGTAGCAGATGTTGGATCGGTATTGCTTTTATTTAAACCGGCAACAGCAGGATTGGTTATTTTTTCATTAGGATTTGTTTTAACTATAACATTATCGATTCCGGAACCTTTACTGTTATTGTTCTTCTCAGGTAGTACGGTAGTGCTTACCAGTTCGTTACTCTCCTTCCTGTTAATATTTTCAAAATAAGGCTTAGGCAGATTATTACCTGGCTTTTTATTATTTTTCTGAAGCACAATATTATCTTTCACTTCAACCTTATTTTGCTTACTGCTTTTTATGCCGGGCTGTTTATTTTTTTCATCGGGGTGATCTGTTGTATGATCCTGTATGGCAATAGCCGTTGTATTTTTGGGACTCATAATTTCTGCTGGCTGAACTTCAACAGTATTTGTATTTAACGGTGTTTTCTTTTTTCTCTGGCCGGATACCGTCTTTCCCTGTTTTGCTATTACTCCATTTCCTGCTTTATTTTTAATCCCGGTAGCTACAGGGTTATTTTTAAACAGGGCTACTCCTGTCCAGAGCCCAAAGCCCAGTAAAACTGCAGCCGCAGCAACTCTCCGACTTGTAAAGCCAACCACCCTGCCGACTTCTTTCCGGTATAAAGATTGTTTATCGGCAAATAAAACAGTCGTATCTGTTTCCAGTTTGGTTTGTTGTAAAATTTGCCACTCTGCCATTGCGGATTTATCTGTTGCCAATAATATTTCAACAGATTTTTTATCTGCAGCGGTTAGTTCATTATCTGCATACAATAAAAGGTTTTCCTGCAAAGTGGTAATTCCTTCTTTCATATACAGCCAATCCTTCTTTTCTAAAACAATATCATCCGCTTTTAAAACAACCCGGTGTAAAGACAGCAACTCTCCCTGCAGGTCAGGATTTTCCTGCACAAACAAATCAACAGCCTTTCTTTCTGTTGCAGACAATTCATGATCTACATACAGTAAAAAAAACTCTTCGTAATTATGTCGGTTTATCTTCATTTTGCGGCCCCACCTAAATCCTCCCCCATAGGGAGGACTTTCAGCAGTTTTTATAATTTATACGGTTCAAATATTTCATTCAGTTCAAATTATTATTCTCCAAAGTTTCCCTTTAGGGGGCGGAGGGGTTTAAATAACGTTTTCCGGACTTACAATATATTCCCTCAATTGCAGCCTTGCCCTGTGTAAATATACTTTTACCTGGCTTTCGTTCAGCCCGGTTATTTGTCCTATCTCTTCATAACTATAACCCTCATAGTCTTTCAACAGAACCAGGCTCCGCTGTTTTTCATTCAGCTTTGCCAACGCTTCATTTAATATTCTTTTAGTATCCTGTTTGGGGCCTACAGATCCATTGGCATTTTCATTAAACTCCTCTTTCAAACTGATCCGTTTGTTCTTGCGTATATGATCAATCATCTGGTGATAAGCAATGGTAAACAGATAACTTTTACTCCGTTCATTTTCTACCTGGGACCTGTTTATCCAAAGCTTTTCAAATGCCCCCTGCACAACATCCTTTGCATCCTCATTATGCCTCAGATTTTTGAGGATAAAGCGATATACATTGTCTGCATATAGGTTTACACATTCATTATATTCTCTCTCCGTCATACAGTGGTTGGGTAGTTAAATTACCTCAATAAGGTTGTTTTGTTTATATTATACGAAGGTGGACAATAAAATGTTACAGAAAAGAAAAAATAACGGCCTCACCACCCTTACCTCCTCTCCCGAAGAGAGGAGGCGGTGCATAAAACATATTCAAATATCATATTTTCCACTTTTGTTTTATTCCCTTGTTTATCAATAATTCAGGATCTCTAATATTTCTTCCAGTCATTCTATTTTTCGGTCTTCTCGATTTCCCTCCCCTTTGGGGTTCTCTGAAAGAGAACGAACGTAGTTCAAGGTGGGGCTTTTTCCCTTAAATTTGTTCTTATGAATGAGAAATTTGTAAGCCGTATTTCAGCTGAAATTGTAGAAATTGAAGCAGTAGGCCTGTCCAAGAAAGAACGCATCATCAGCAGCGAACAGGGAGCCGAAATTATTGTAAACGGGAAGACCGTCCTTAACTTTTGTGCCAACAATTACCTTGGCCTATCCTCTCACCCCAAAGTACTTGCCGCCGCAAAAAAGTATATTGACCTGCGTGGCTATGGTATGAGCAGTGTTCGTTTTATTTGCGGCACACAGGATATTCATAAGGAACTGGAAAAAAAACTGGCCAGTTTTTTAGGTACAGAAGATACCATTTTATATGCAGCGGCCTTTGATGCCAATGGTGGAGTGTTTGAACCTTTGTTTGGGGAAGAAGATGCCATCATTTCCGATGCCCTCAATCATGCTTCTATTATTGACGGCGTTCGTTTATGTAAAGCCCATCGCTTCCGTTATGAACATAATAATATGGAGGACCTGGAAGCCAAACTTAAAGAATCGGCTCACCTGCGCAGCCGGATCATTGTCACAGATGGCAGCTTCAGCATGGATGGAACCATTGCCCGGTTAGATAAAATTTGCGACCTGGCAGATACGTATGATGCCATTGTAATGATTGATGAATGCCACAGCAGCGGGTTTTTAGGCAAGACCGGGAGAGGAACACATGAATACCGGAATGTAATGGGAAGAATTGATATCATCACCGGCACCCTTGGCAAGGCACTTGGTGGTGCAAGTGGCGGATTCACCAGTGGCCGCAAAGAGATCATTGAAATGTTGCGGCAAAGAAGCCGTCCCTATTTATTCAGCAATACGGTAGCACCCTGTATTGTAGGGGCATCAATCGCTGTTTTAGATATGCTGAGCGAAACAACCGAACTGAGGGATAACCTGGAAAGCAACACAAAATATTTCCGAACAAAAATGACGAAAGCAGGTTTTGATATTAAACCCGGTGATCATCCCATTGTTCCCATCATGTTATACGATGCGGTGCTGGCACAAACCTTTGCTTCCAGATTACTGGATGAAGGAATTTATGTAATAGGATTTTTCTTTCCTGTAGTGGCAAAGGGTCAGGCCAGGATAAGGGTACAGTTAAGTGCAGCACATAGTCCGCGGCATCTGGATAAAGCCATTGAAGCGTTTACTAAGATCGGGAAAGAGTTGGGGGTGTTGAAATAATTTTATTACTATAGTCTTTAACCCCTTTCGGGATATAAAAAAATTCAACATACTCATTATTAAATCAGGGGTTTAGCGTATTTCTTTTAATACAATCGTCCAGCCCAGGTCCATTTTAACGATCAGCGAATTGCTGGAGATGCCATTGATCCACATAGTTTTATTACCGGTACCATCAGCAGCATTATTTATAATAAAAACATCCATCTTTTTGTCTTCTCCTTTTATTTTAACAACGGGAGTTACTTCATCTTTTTCGGGCCGGTAAAAAGTTTCGGGTATATTATCATCAATTTGTATAGTTGTTTTTTTTTCGGGCATATCGCTGAAATTTTTTCCTGACAACCAAACTGTACAGGCATCTGTTAAACTCAACTCTCCCCCACCGAAATAATTTACATACTTAGTTGCTTCGTTTTTGGCATCAGCACTTATTAAAACATGCCCTTTGGTATTTTTGCTGTTCGTCATTTCATAATTAAAATCAATCCCTCCTTTACCCTGTGCATTAATGGTTACAATAAAATCATATTCATTACTGCCTGCCTTTACCTGGTAAACTAATTTATCGCCCTTTTTAATTTCATAGGTGCCTGTACTGCCATCATCGTTCTTCAGCATCATAGGCATAAAAATAATTTCCTGTGCAAAGCTGCATACAGCTAATGCCATTAATACAACAAAGAGGGTACCCTGTTTTTTCATAATTTTTTATTTTTATATTATTAGATAAAAATACAAAATGAACAAACCCAACATATACCCTGTATACGGTATTTTTAAAGGCTTTGCTCTATCTTCGCATAAATAAAACCACAAGTTTCAAAAGGATAAAAAATCCTGTCATTAATACTACATGTCTGAACAATCACAAACCTTTATAGCCAAAAGCACCGTAAAAGCTGCCGACCTGGAGCACCGCCGTAAGATCAATTTTAACATAAGTAAATACAATGCGGTGGTAACCAAAGGAAAAGAACAGTTTGCCGATGTGCACCTGGCCAGGTTTGCTGAATGAGATATTTGGGAATTAGGGCTGATTTAAAATAGACAAACATGAGAACCTAAGCAGCCTTGCTCAATTAATCCTTTTTTCCAGAAAAAATTGCTATACCTTTATTAACACCTCCGCTGACAAAGCCACCAAGGATAACTAACTTGATTGTATAAAGCAATTTTACTGAGTCAAAAAGTACATTAAAACAATACCTCAACCTGGAATTGGATTAAGATCTTTATACAAAATTATCAATAGCTATCAGCCAAGCTTTGGGGGAAACTGATTTTAACCTAGGATACAGATCATTAGGGAATTTTACAAAGAAGATAATTAAATTATCCCTGGATTTCCTTCTAGGCCGAGCCTCATAGCCGGACTTTACGTGTGAGTGCACCCTGCGAAAAGTAAAGCCTACGGGTTTTACGACCTATCACAAAAACGAAATATAATGAATACTAAATCTATTACATCAGTGACATTTATCCTCATTGGAAATATGCTCACAACTTATAACAGCATTGGTGAAGGATGGGCAGCTTCACTTACTTCTATTTTTGGGCTTGTTCTTTTTTTTATCGGCCTAAACAGACTAAAATCGTTTTTAGACGGAGTAGGACAGGTTGGTGTGAGTAAATTAATTTGGGCCGCTATATTAGGAATTATTGCAGCTTTCTTTAGTTATATACCTCTTATAGGCATTATCCCTGCAGGTATATTAAATATTATTGCATTTATTCTTCAATTAGTAGGATTACTTAAATTAAAAAATTCAGCAACCCTTGGAAATAAAGGCGCAAGTGGAGTAAATTATTTACTTGTAGCAATGGTCATAATGATAATCGCAGGATTATTGGGTATTTTACCTTTTGCAGGAGGATACATCAAATCTGTAATTGCATTAATTGCATTTGTGTTAATTCCTTTTGGATGGTTAAAAATACAGGAAGCAATTATTGAAGGAGGAAATGATGCAACTTTATCTACATCCATATCTTCTCCAACAAAAGTGGTGGATCAGAATATTTCTCAACCTCTATCGGCAGTGAGTCCCATTCCCCAGACAAATAATTTTGACTTTGGCAATTGGTTGAAAAAAAACAAAACTATTGTTATTGGCGTTGTTGGATTAGCTGTTATTCTATTTGGAATTTATTATTTCTTTTTAAAGCATGACCCGATTAAAGATGGGGAAAAAACTGCTGCTGCCTATTGTGATTGCGGGAAAAAACAAAATGAACAGATGAAGGAGAGTTACAAAATATTTATTGACGAATTTGATTCATACAAATTTCCCGGAAAAGAAGCAGCACAACAAAAATTGACAGCTTTAGAGCAATCCATTAGTGATGCTTCCCAATTATGTTTTGCTGTAAATCAAGAAAGATTTACAAAATTAAATGGAAGTTATATCGGCGATAGAGTAAAAGCCGAAAAATTTAATTACACATATAATGCACAACTTGCACTATGCAATAATACCGACAATGAACTTAGTTCTCTTTCTAGTCAGGCTAATGATAAAATAAATCAGTATATAGGTTCTATAGAAAAAGAGCAAGTAAGGCAGGATTCTCTTGCAGCACTGAAATCGGAGATTGAATTAAGGTTGGCCACTGAAAAAGCAGCACTTGCTTTTGATAGTGCTACAAAAAATCCTCCATCTGTTGATAAAATGAAACAGGATATTCTTGGAAAGGAATATAGAAATGTCAACGGCGGACAGCTCTCAAGTGATGTGGCTTATTGGACTTTTGAATCACCAGAGGAAATAAAAAAATTAAAATTGCTTAGTCAGTCATTTGATAAAACAGTGTACTCATTTACGGGTAATATCGAAATGGAATTGCTTGGCCGGAATAGCGGACGCTGGCGTTCGGTTGCGATCATAACATACATCTGGGATGTCACTACAAACACATGGAATTTTCAAAATTTTGGTTCACAAGAATTCAAGAAAATCAACTGATTTAATTGCAAAAAATTAAGCTATGAAAAAAGCTAAATCATTATTTTCAGCTTTTGCGCTACTAATTATTTTTTCAGCTTTTATTATAGAGGAACCTGGCAGCCGGACTAAATCTCCAGTAGTTAATCAAGCAAGCCTGAAATCTTCAACATCGGCAATTACTTTAACAGTAGCATGCTTATCAAATCGAACACAACCTCTTGGCGGTTCATTCCAGCATAGAGTTAAGCTTATGAATGGGACGACCCCTATTTCAGATGCCCAAATAAAAATCAATGACCCGATTGGCAGGATATGTACATGGGTTACTACAAATTCAAAAGGAGAGGCTATCTGGTCTAGGACAATTCCTTTAGACACTAAGCTATTGTGTTATTCAATTGAATTCTATTATGGTAGTTTAAAGCAATATAGTGGCGTATCTATAACATCTCCATCAGACGCCATAGTTCTACCAAGTTACACTATGACTTTAAATTCATCAGGTGTTTTAGATGATCGTACTCTGGTCATGGCAAGCAGAGGTGGGTTTACTAGTACTCTACAAGATATTAAAACTACACTTAAAGAAGCTGTTAAGTTTGGTGATGCTGTAGCAAGAGATTATTTAAAAAATCCTTTTAATAAATCGGCTTTGTTTTTGGCTGGAATTAGCTGTATTGCTGCACCTGGAAATCCGGTTTGTGTTGCTGCGGTATCATACAGTTTGAAAGAAATATTAAAATCAGAATGGAAGGTTTTTGGAAATAAGTTCATTGATTCAATTGTTGAATCAAAAGAAACTAAAGAGTTATTAAAAAACATGTTGGATTTATCAACGATAGCAATTTCGGTTGCACTTCTGGCTCCGGGAGAAGGTCTCTCCAATCTGGAAGCAATATCTACAGGTTATGAATTCATTGGAAATGCTTATAAACAATATATATATTTAGATGGCAAATTAAAAGGAGCCTCTTTTTCTGCTCAAAAAAAGGGGAGTGATCAAGTTTATATGATGTGTATCTACAATAGAGATTCAACAAATCAAATAGCTGGTCAACCATCAAAAGACCCAAACTGCAAAGAAAATAATACCGGAGACTATTGTTTTCAGAATAATACGATATTGGATTTGGAAGTAATGCTTATGAGTAGTCCAAGCAAAAAATTTAGCTCCACTTCACCCTTTTTCTCTATACTTCAGCCAGGCCAAAAACAAAGTTTTTTTGATGTGCCTGCCGGAGCCGCAAGGTATTCGATTAAAACTCCGGCATCTTTCAGTGGTTATGGTTCCGTCAATCCCCAAAAAACATATTCTGCTGAAGGTTCATTATATATTGAGCAATGCCAGGAAAATACGTTTTTTATAAACTTTGAACCGCCTTCCTATTCTTCTAATATCCCGACTCAAACAACTGAAGGCAAAAGTCAAACTTCAAAAGACCCGGACTGCAAAGAAAATAATACCGGGGATTATTGTTTTCAGAATACAACGAAACTGGATTTAGAAGTAACATTTATGAGTAGTCCAAGCAAAACAAGAAGTTATACTTCCCCTTTCACCTGCACCCTTCAACCGGGCCAGAGACAATGTTTTTTTAACGTGCCTGCAGGGGCTGCAAGATATGAGATAAAAACCCCGGCAATGTTTAATGGTTATGGTTCTACTAATGTACCTAAATCATATTTTGCCGAAGGTTCATTATATGTTGAACTCTGCCAAGAAAAGACTTTTGTAATTAAGTAGATTTTATCATTTAAACCCTTAAACAATGAAAAAACTAATACTCCTTCAACTGATTTTAACCAACTTCCTTTTAAACTCCTTTTGCCAGGACATTTTAGTTTTAAAAAATGGAGATGAAATAAAAGTGAAAGTTTCAGAAGTACTGCCTGATATGGTCAAGTACAAGAAATGGGGCAATCAGGCAGGCCCAATATATTCTGAGCCCAAAGGAAATATATTCATGATAAAATATCAAAATGGTTCAAAAGATGTATTCGCAAACCAAGAAGTAACTAATTCGAATAATAAATTAAGCATAGAAAAGTTTTTGGGTAAGTGGAAATCTAATACAGAGGCTGGCGAAACTAGTCATGCAACGATTAAGTCTGAGGGAGGCAACATAATTGTTCTTTTAGGTACTTGGAAAGAAATACTATATCAGAACACTGGAGTTTTTAAAGATGGGAAAATAAAAGTTTCATTTCAATTTAAAGGCGAAACTGAAATATCATATTCAGAAGAAGATGGACAACCGTATATCTACATTTTTGGTAAAAAGATGGGCAAAGTAATAACCAATTCAAACAGTCCAACTACTGCTGATAAATTTATAGGATTATGGTATGGAAACGAGGGCCCTATTACTATAAAAAAAGATGGAGATTTCTATATTTTAGAAGGCTATCCATTTGGTAGAGAAGTTTTAAAATATTCTGATGGCGTTCTCAAGAGTTCTGGAATGATGGGAGATCTTACCTATAGTGAGAGTAGCGGGCACATTTATTTTTTTAGCAGAGAATTTGAAAAAGCAAAAAGCAATAGTATTACGCAAAATCAATCAAACTCGAATAATAATCCATCAAATAAAGAAGCAACGACTTCTTCGTTACCAGCATTTACCGGCTTGTTATCATTAGATACTTCAAATGCGATAATTTCAATAGTTTTTAGTTCAATTGAAGATGAAATTGGCAATGAGAATAAAATTAAAAATAAAATTGTTGAGCTGTTTAAATTAAACAAAAAAGTTAAAGAGGTAACCTCAGGTGGTGTTGATACATCCAATATCCCAATCCGCTATCGCATTGAATGCAACACCAAAACTTTTTATACCTCCAAATTAAGTGGTAACCAAACAGCTTATTCAGCAGACTTAAGGTTATCTATATTTCTTTGGGAATTAGATAAATCCGGCAGGAAAATCAATGGAACCCCATCGGATAATCAGCTTATTCATATGAAAGAATCTTTTTTGGGTGGTGGGTATGTTTCTAAACAAGGAGCTTTTGAAGCAGTACTTCCTAAAATTGAAGCATCATTCAACCAGATCCTTTATGCCTACTTCCCGGTTAATGCAACAATTACTGAAATAACTGATACTAATAAAAAAGGTGAGCCAAAAAAAGTAAAAATCTCTTGCGGAATTAATCAGGGCGTACTAAAAAACTTTAAGTTTAAAATAATTGATCCTTCCCGAAAAAGCGAAGAGTACGATTTAGAAGTCAGTGAACTTTTTGACAATTACTCCATCTGTAATGTAAAAAATAATGAGTCACTTATTCAAAATCTATTTGCCGCAACAGGCAAAGTCGGTGCAACAACAATTTATAAATTAAAAAAATAGTGGAGCCCAGAAACCATTCAAAAAATGAGGTGACATCGAAAAGCCAAATAAGCAAAATGATTTAGTAACTTTACTGAAATTTAGCATCATGGATACCACTTTATTAAACAGAATTACAACCAACCCTGCAGTGCTTACCGGCAAGCCCGTTGTAAGAGGCATGCGTATTTCGGTAGAACAAATAATTAAAATGCTGGCAAGAGGGATTTCTCATGCAGAAATTATAAATGAATACCCATTGCTTGAAGAAGATGATATAAAAGCATGCCTTTTATATGCTGCCAAAAAAATTTCTAATGAAGAAGAAATGGCAGCATGAAAAATAAGGGCCACAAATTTATTATTGATGTTGGTGTAGGCAGGATTATAGAGAATTGGCTGGCACAACAAAATTTTT
Organism: Chitinophagaceae bacterium; assembly: GCA_031414035.1. Lineage (GTDB taxonomy): Bacteria > Bacteroidota > Bacteroidia > Chitinophagales > Chitinophagaceae > Ferruginibacter. The sequence continues at coordinate 22,231 of JANOGE010000185.1, forward strand.
CAGTAGTTACTATTAGTACTTTAAATCCTGAGATGGCTGATATAGATATTATTGAATTAGCGAATAAAGAAGATGCTATTATTATTTCAATGGATAAAGACTTTGGAGAACTGATATTTAAAAACAAAATACCGCATAAAGGCGTTTTGTTACTCCGCCTGGAAGATGCAGTTGCCGAAGAAAAACTGGCGGTAATTCAAAATATTTTTCCGGAACATTTATCAGATATTAAAAACAAATTTGCGGTTTATCAAAATGGTAAGTTAAGAACCCGAAAATAACATGTCAGAACAATCACAAACCTTTATCGCCAAAAGCACGGTTAAATCTGCCGACCTGGAGCATCGCCGAAAGATCAATTTTAATATTGGCAAATACAATGCGGTGGTACCCAAAGGAAAAGAACAGTTTGCCGATGTGCACCTGGCCAGAGAGAGGGCAAAGAATATAAAATGGCGGGCCATTGAAACGCTTGACCAGCAACTGGAAGAATTTGAACTCCAATTTTCCAAACGCGGAGGCAAAGTGATCTGGGCCGAAAACAGCGCACAGGCCATTGAAGAGGTATTAAAAATCTGCAGGGAGAAAAACTGCAGATCGCTGGTGAAGAGCAAAAGCATGGTGACCGAAGAGATTCTCCTGAATGATGCGCTGGAAAAAAACGGGATTGAAAGTATAGAGACCGACCTGGGTGAATATATCCAGCAACTGGATGGTGAAGCACCTTACCATATTGTAACACCGGCCATGCACAAAAGCAAGGAAGATGTGGCCAAACTCTTTAATAAAAAACTGGGCACATCCATTTCATTAAGCCCGGAAGAATTAACCCAGGTTGCCCGGGAGATACTTCGTGAAAAATATGTACAGGCCGAGGTAGGTGTTACCGGTGCAAACTTCATCATCAGCGATATCGGCGGCATTGCGGTTACAGAAAATGAAGGCAATGCAAGGTTAAGTTGTGCTTTTCCTAAAACACATATAGTGATCGTGGGCATCGAAAAAATGATTCCCTCCATTACCGACCTCGGATTATTTTGGCCATTGCTTTCCACTTTTGGTACCGGGCAAAAAATTACGGTTTATAATACCATCATTACCGGCCCAAAACAGGAAAATGAAAGCGACGGTCCGGAAGAGATGTATGTAATACTATTGGATAATGGCCGTACCAATATTTTAAAAAATCCAAAACAAAGAGAGAGTTTGTACTGCATTCGTTGTGGTGCCTGCTTAAATGCCTGTCCTATTTATAAAAATATTGGAGGCCATGCATACGGAGCAACGTACAGCGGTCCTATTGGAAGTGTAATCACACCGCATCTGCAGGGTATGCAGGAGTTTAAGCACTTAAGTTATGCCTCTTCCCTTTGTGGTAATTGTACTGAGGTTTGTGCAGTGAAAATAAATTTACATGAGTTGCTGCTCGAAAACAGGCACGAATCGGTGGAAGAAGGATTAACAACCTTTACTGAAAGAATGGCCTGGAAAGTCTGGCGCCTGGCGAGTTTAAAAAGAGGACTGATGAATATGGGCAGCAGCCATTTAAAAAACAAAGTAGTGAACGGGATGTTTAAAGGCTGGAAAGAAAACCGCAGCGATCTGATTTTTAGCCAGAAGACATTTAACCAGATGTGGAAAGAGCGGTATAAGAATTAGGAACCTGCCGGCCCGTTATAAATTATAAATTAGTTCCACTATGGTGTAACTTTTTTATTTTGTGATGAAATGGTACTGATTTACTCCCATATTTCCTCTTCAAGACTGCAATATATCTGTTCAGTCATCTTTAAAGAATTGATCGGGATTGAATTTGCGATAACCATAGACTCTGAAGAATTTAAGAACCATACCGGAGCAAAGATCAATTACAGCCATGCCGAAATATCGCCGGATGAATTCAGGATACAAAACCATTCCCTTCTTTTTGAAAACAATATAAGAGCACAGGCCATTAAGTGTTTTGATGTAAATAATTACAAAGGATTTTTTAAATCAGTTAATTCACATTTTGCTTTCGATATTTTTGCTGCTTCTTTTTATTTGATCAGCCGTTATGAAGAATATCTGCCACGTGAAAAAGATATGTATGGGAGGTATGATTATCAAAATTCCCTGGCTTTTAAAGAAGGTTTTTTGAATATGCCGTTGGTAAATATTTGGGTGAAGGGTCTTGCGGAAAAACTAAAGGAAAAATATCCAATATTCAACACCCGGTTTTCAAATTTCAAATTTGAGCCAACGTATGATGTTGATATAGCATATTCGTACAAACACAAAGGTATATTGAGAAATATCGGCGGTTTTATTTTATCGCCCTCAGCAAAAAGAATACAGGTTTTGGCAGGATTAAAAAAAGACCCTTTTGATAACTACGAATGGCTCGATGTTTTGCATCAGCAATATAACCTGAAGCCGCTGTACTTTTTTTTAGTAGCTGAAAAAAACGGGACACTGGACAAAAATATCCTGCCGCACAAAGAGGCCATGTGGACATTAGTAAAGCATCATTCAGAAAAATATTCCATTGGCCTGCACCCTTCCTGGCAAAGTGGCGATGACCTTTTTTTATTAAAAAAAGAAAAAAAGCAACTGGAAGCAATGAGTGAAAATAGCCAGGCCATTCCGGCTAGCCAGGCAGGTTGCAGCAAATCGCGTCAGCATTATATCCGTTTTAATTTACCGGAAGGGTATAACAGGTTAACAGCATCCGGAATTACCGATGATTATTCTATGGGATATGGAAGTATCAATGGTTTCAGGGCATCTGTTGCTTCTTCTTTTTATTGGTACAACCTCGAAACTGAAAAACAGGCTCCCCTGCGTATTCATCCTTTCTGTTTTATGGATGCCAATGCTTACTATGAACAAAAGCAAACGGTAAAACAAACATTTGATGAGTTGATGCATTATTTATCGGTTTGTAAACAGGTAAATGGAACCCTCATTACCATTTGGCATAATAATTTTTTAGGCGATACCCGGGAATTTAAAGGATGGAAGGAAATGTACGGGCAGTTTATTGCTCAGGTTCAGCAATAATTTTTTCATTACTGCGCTTGATACTGTAATTAACCAGGAACACCCCGGCAAGGGTTACCGTTGCACCCCACAATATATACATCGTCAGTTTTTCATTTAATACAATAGCTGCAGTAACCATGGCAACCAACGGGTTAATGTAGGCATACAGGGAAGAAACGGCGGCCGGTAATTTTTTCATGGAATAAATAAAAGCAATGAAGGCCAGTAAAGAACCGGCTACTACAAGGTAAGTGATGGCGCCCCAGGCGGTAGCAGAAATATTCTGAAGGGCAATCGTTGGTTGTGTGGTTTCGGCAATGATAAATAATACAAATGAACTAATAAGCATTTGCCAGCCGGTTGCGTAATATGGATTTAGTTTTAATTTATCACGTGCAATAATGATGGTACCCACACTCCAGGATAACATGGCGATTACCGATAAGGTTACGCCGAAGAAAAAACCTTCGGGGTGATGCTGAAAAACATTTTCATAAAAAACGATCCCGATACCTGTTATCCCAAGCAGGAGGCCGATAAACGTAAGTATCGTCATGTTTCGGCTTTTGAAAAAGACCATTTCAATGATCACCACACTAAGTGGATACAATGCCCCTACTAACGCACTTAAGCCGGTGGGTATATATTGTAAACTCCAGGTGCTTAACCCGTTTGCCAGCACAAACATCAACATGGCCATCATCAGCAGCCATAAAAATTGTTTACGGGTGGGCAATGATAATTTCTTATACAGCATAAAAAAAAGTACAAAGCAAATACCGCCTAAAAACTGCCTTATATATGCCATCTGAAGGGCCGGAATTTCTGCAACACCTATTTTACTGGCCACCCAGGTTGTGCCCCAAACAAGGCTGGTAATGCACAAAGCCAAATAACCTCTTGCTTTTCCTCTAGGTAAATTTTTACTGATATTCATTTATGGATGCAGCAGATTAATGTTTAAAATGACGGAGGCCGGTTATTACCATTGCTAAATTGTTCTTTTTACAGAAGTCTGTCGAATCCTTATCACGGATAGAACCACCGGGTTGTATAAAAGCAGTAATTCCTGCAGCATGAGCGATCTTTACACAATCATCAAAAGGGAAAAAAGCATCACTTGCTAAAACGGCTCCATTCAGATCAAAATTAAATTGATTTGCTTTTTCTAAGGATTGGCGTAATGAATCAATACGGGATGTTTGCCCGCATCCCTTACCGATAAGTTGTTTGTTCCTTACCAGGGCAATTGCATTACTTTTTAAATGCTTGCAAATGATATTGGCAAATACCAGGTCTTCTTTTTCGGTTTCGGTTGTTTTTCTGCCGCCTTCCTCTTTCCACCCGATAGCTATCGGGTCCGTATAATTACCCTTGTCATTTTGTTGGGCAAGTATGCCGTTTAATACAGTTCTGTATTGCTGGGTTGTACTCAGTTCTGTTTTTTGTTGTAAAAGGATCCGGTTCTTTTTTGTTTTTAAGATCTCCAGGGCATCTGCATTAAATGATGGTGCGATGAGTACCTCAAAAAATATTTCATTGATGGCATTGGCTGTTGTAATATCAATCTCGGCATTACAAACCAATACGCCGCCGAAAGCACTTTCCGGATCACCGGCCAGTGCCGCATCCCATGCTTCTTTTAAGCTATTTTTCGTTGAAGCCCCACACACATTTGTATGCTTTATTATGGCAAACCAAACATTTGCAGGATTTTTATCAGCCGCCGGGGGAACCGGATGATTTGGGGAGGCCTCAGCTATCAGCTGCAAGGCTGCATCCACATCCACAATATTATTATACGATAACTCTTTTCCGTGAAGTTTTTCAAAAATCTCACCGGTGTTGCCATAAAATATTCCCTGTTGATGGGGATTTTCCCCATAACGCAAAACCGTTTTTTCTTTCTCTGAAAAATTTACAAACCCGGTTTGATTAAAATAATTGGAGATGGCCATATCATAACCCGTACACACATCAAATGCTTTAATGGCAAAACCCCTTCGTTGCTCAAATGTCGTTTCTCCTTTTTGCTCTATTAATATTTCTTCCAGTACACTATACTCTTTTTTGGCAGCAATCACTACTACAGAAGCATGATTCTTTGCAGCTGCCCGTATCATAGAAGGGCCGCCAATATCAATTTTTTCAATGATCTCTTTTTCGTCAGCAGTAGTTCTTACCGTTTCTTCAAACGGGTAAAGATCAACAATGACCAAATCAATTTCCGGAATATGGTACTGTTTCATTTCGGCCACATGCTGTGTATCATCCCTTTTACCTAATATGCCGCCAAATACAGAAGGATGCAATGTTTTAACACGGCCTCCCAGGATAGAAGGATAAGATGTAAGGGACTCAACAGGTATACACGGAACATTTAATGCTTCAATAAATTTTTGTGTTCCCCCGGTTGAATAGATCGTTATCCCCAGCTGGTGTAATTGCTTTACAATGTTTTCCAGTCCATCCTTATAAAAAACAGAAAGGAGGGCCGACTGAATTTTTTTTTGCATCTATGTTTGTTAATATGGTTGACACAAGAAATGTACCACCGGTAAAATCTGAGTTCGCCGCAAATTTACCATTTTTTTACCGGCAGGAAACAGGGATACAGTTTTGGGGTGCATTTCAAATTGTCGCCGGTTGGTGGGGACACCAACCGGGGCTGCCCGCCGTGGGCGGTGTCCCCACCGCCCACGAGGCATGTTCATGCGACAATTTGAAATGCCCCCTGGTTTTGTTTAAGCTGAAATAATGATGAAAGGGGATACTGTTAAGTCTTTAAGGAGGTATATTATTTTTATTAACGGGTAAATATTATTTCAGCACGGGAATTGGCCGATATATCCATTGGGTTTTTCCCGGCATTTAAAGGCCTGGAATTGCCGTAGTTCTTTACGGAATTTATCCTTGATGCATTTAACCGTCGTGATAAAAGATAGTTCTTTACAATATCTGCCCGTTCATATGCCAACCGGTTACAAATAGAACTGATCCCTTCATTTTTGTAAGCATGCCCTTCAATAGCAATGGTAAATGATGGATTTTCGCCTAAAATCACCAGTACACTATCCAATACTTTATACGTCAACAAATACAGATTCGTTAGCTGTGTTTCAAAAGGCACAATTACAACATCTGTATTGGGGCATCCGTTTTTGTCTTTGTAACCAAACAAATCAGGGCATTTATCCTCACTATCTATTATTCCATCCTCATCTTTATCCTTTATAACTACCGGCTTAGGTGGGGCAGGATATTTTAGTAATAGTTCAGCCCGGCAATTAACCAAAAGCCCGTCTTTATCTGCTCTTTGGTATGACGCCCTTGTACGCCCATAAGCGGTTACAGAAACTATTCTGGAACTATCAATACCCCTTCCCAAAATATAGGTCTGGATAAATAATGCCCTGTTCAGAGAAAGGTAATAACAAATTGAATCGCTGCCCTCATCTTTATATGCATACCCGTCAATAGAAAGCGTAACAGCTTTATTTTTTACTAAAATATCCATGATGCTGTCCAATACATCAAACGTAAAGGAATGGTACAACGCAGATTGCTTATAGTCAAACCGTATAACCACCGTATCTTTATTGCATGGTGTAACACTCCTTTTAATACCCTCTTCAGAAACTGAATTATTATCCACTGGTACCCCATTATGTAAAGTGCCTGCAAAAACAGCAGGACAAGTGAAATATAAAACCAGTAATATCAACCACCCGGGTAGATTCATTTTTTTAAAATTTAACACCGCACATTTATTTATATAGCTGCACAAATGTACTTGCTATTGATTATACTCTAAAAATAAATACAGCAAATTAACAGGATATTAAATACGCAACTTACATGCCAATATCATAAACGAATGCCCCATCACCGGGAATGGAATGATTAAGCAAATGCAGGTTGTTGCATTCTTTTTGCCATTTATTGATTTTCCATAACGGATTAGAAGCATCAAAAATAAATTGTTTGCAGTTGAAAACCCTTGCCAGTTGTGAAATATTGAGATTTGGGTTTTTTGAGATAATGACCAGGTCAAGATCTATTTTTTGCTGAAGCGTATCGCTGATAAAGGATTTATTAATGATCATGATTTTCTTATTATTAAACTGGTAAAACATGTTATGCTGAAAAACAGAAGTTAATGAATCTTTTGGGTTATTAAGTTGTAAGGCAATTCTGCCCGGCTTTATATGAAAGTTTTGCAGCAACCCTTCTTCTGATAAAATGCTGTCACCTACAAACTGATAGTGGGTTCCACTAACAAAATCGATGGCCTGGTGCTGCGGAACATTATACACAATTAATTTTTGCTGCTTCATGATATGCCAGCTGTTATAAGCATGCAAAAATACAAATGCAAGAAAACAGATCATGCCGGACAGGAAATATTTTTTGTTCTTACTGATGAGCGATGTACTTAAACTTATGACCACCGCATACAACAGCCACGTAGAAATTACCGTTGCCGGAATGTTATCCCAAACGGCAAATGATAATTCATTTATCCGCAGTATCACCTTGTTCATTACCCAAACCAATCCTGCTGCCAGTTTTCCAATAAGCTGGCCTGCAAAAGGTAACCACGATAAAACGACCAATGCCATTTCTGTATATAAAATAATACCCGATAGCGGAACAGCAATAATATTGGCGATTAAAAACAGGTTTGGAAACTGGTGAAAATAATAAATACAGACAGGGAACGTAAGTAATTGTGCAGCCAGGGAAATGGCTATTAACTGCCATACTTTATTTATCCATTTATTTTTTATGAATAAACCCTTAACTATTGGCCTTTGAAAAATGATGATCCCTGCCACAGCCAGGTATGATAACTGGAATCCGACATCCCATAAAAAATAAGGATTGAAACATAGCATTACAAAAGAAGATGCGGCCAGGGAATTATAAATGGAACTTTGTTTTGAAAACCCATTACCCAATGCTATGAAGGAGAACATGACAGCAGAACGCAGTACAGATGCAGCAGCGCCGGTAAGTATAGAAAACAGCCACAGGCAACTCAATATCAATACTACCTGCAGTAATTTTGATCTGTTGATGAGGGGGATCTTTGCAAAAAGCCATACCAGCAAGACATAAATTAATCCTAAGTGCATTCCCGAAATAGCAATGATATGTACCACGCCGGTATTACTGTATGCCTGCAACAGGTCTTTATCAAGGTCATTGGTGTAACCAATAAGCAATGCTTCGGCAATGCCCAGTTCATCTTTATCAGCCTGTATATATTTTCGCAGTATTGCCAGTATTTTTTCTCTTGCACTAAATATGAATTGTTTAAACCGGCTCGGGTTATTTTCTGTGCCAGCCAGTATCTTCCAATCCTTTTCTTTTAAAAAAATATGGTGAAATATCCCCTGGAAAGCAGCATATCGCTGATAATTAAATGCCCCCGGGTTACCGGAATTTTTTATGCGTTGAATATCCTTACGTATCAATATTTTATCCCCATAGTGCAGATCATTGATAATGCTGTCTTTTGAAAAATACAATAACAGCTTTCCTTTAGAAGGAACGGTTTTGCCATTTTGAATGATTGATTCTACAAATCCTTCGGCTTTAAATGTTTTGGCTTTTTCGGTAAGGGGCTCATCAATCCTTACCACCAGAAAGCTGCTATCCCTGTAATAATTCCCATACCAGTTATTGTTATGGCGGATATCTTTTTGCCAGGTAAGTAAAACTCCTAAACCAATAAACAGCAAATGAATGATAAAGCCCTGTAAAAATTGTAATTTAAACCGTACAGCCATCGGTAACCATAAAAACAGGAGAAAAGAAATGCTGAAAGAGGCCAGTGCAATTAAAATAACAATCGCTGAAATCGGCAAATACCATTGCAGGATAATACCCGTAATTAAAGGTAACAGCAGCCTGACAAACGGCGCTTTCTTCCATAAAGGTATACCATAAGGACGGAGCATGTAACAAAATAGAAAATCAAATCATATTTTCCAAATCAGTTCCTATTTACTTAAGTGCATACTTCGCTCCTTATACAACTGCCGGAAATAAGGGTCACGAAGGTCTTTAATAAACCGTATGGCTTCGCCGGTGCTTTTCATCTCAGGGCCAAGCTCTTTATTTACACCCGGAAATTTATTAAAGGAGAAAACAGGTTCCTTGATGGCAAAACCGGTAAGTTTTTTCTCGAAAGTAAAATCCTTAAGTTTGGCTACATCCATCATTATTTTGGTAGCAATATTCAAATAGGGTATCTGGTAGGCTTTGGCAATAAAGGGTGTGGTACGGCTTGCTCTCGGGTTGGCTTCAATAACAAACACGTTACCATCTTTTATAGCAAACTGAATATTTATAAGCCCCTTTATTTTTAATGCCCTTGCAATTTTTTCGGCATACTCTTCCATAGTATGCACAATCAAAGGTGATAAATTGAACTGCGGTAACACGGCATTGCTGTCGCCGCTGTGAATACCTGCCGGTTCTATATGCTCCATCACACCCATTACATGAAAATCCTCACCGTCAAAAATGGCATCTATCTCCGCTTCCTGGCAGCGGTCTAAAAAATGATCTATCAAAATTTTATTGCCGGGTAAATGTTTTATTAAACTCAGCACCCCTTTTTCCAGGTCTTCATCATTTATTACAATCCGCATCCGTTGTCCACCCAAAACATAACTTGGTCTTATTAATACCGGGTAACCAACCTGCCTTGCCACTTCAATAGCTTCATCCGTATTATACGCTGTGCCGTAATCAGGATAAGGTATCTCCAGTTCTTTCAGCATATCACTAAACCTTCCCCTGTCTTCGGCAATATCCATACTGTCGAATGAAGATCCGATTATTTTTATTCCTTTTTCATGTAACCGTTTGGCCAGTTTTAAAGCGGTTTGGCCGCCCAGTTGCACAATTACACCATATGGTTTTTCATGTTCAACAATTTCCCAGAGGTGTTCCCAGAAAACCGGTTCAAAATAAAGTTTATCAGCAATATCAAAATCAGTAGATACGGTCTCCGGATTACAATTTACCATGATGGCTTCATATCCGGACTCTTTTATGGCCAGCACACCATGCACACAGCAATAATCAAATTCAATGCCCTGGCCAATTCTGTTGGGGCCACTACCCAGTACAATTATCTTCTTATTATCCGTAACAATGCTTTCATTACTGATCAGCTTGCTTTCATTGGCCGGTTTATTTTCGAAGGTGGAATAGAAGTACGGCGTTTTTGCTTCAAACTCTGCGCTGCAGGTATCTACCATTTTATAAACCCTGGTAAGACCTGATGCTTTTCTCCGTTCATAGATCAGTTCTGCGTTTTCTTCGTTCATGATATGGGCAAGCTGCTCATCACTAAAACCTAAAAGTTTTGCTTCCCGTAAAAGGTCATCTGGCAATGTTTTTAAATCATATTTGGCAATTTGCTTTTCACAATCACATATTTTTTGGATCTGGTAAATAAACCAGCGGTCAATTTTTGTGCTTTCGCAAATACGTTTAACGCTGGCTCCTGCCATCAGGGCATCCTTAATTCTGAAAATCCTGTCCCACTTGGGTACCTTAATATATTCAATAAGCTCGTCTGCCTGCATTAAACTCTTGCCATAATACCCCAGCCCAACCACTTCGTTTTCCAGGCTCTGACAGGCTTTTTGCAAAGCCTCTGCAAAGCTTCTACCAATACCCATTACCTCCCCCACGCTTTTCATTTGAAATCCCAGCGTATCATTGGCTCCTTTAAATTTATCAAAATTCCAGCGGGGTATTTTTACAATCACATAATCCAGTGCGGGTTCAAAATAGGCAGATGTGGATTGGGTGATCTGGTTTTTTAATTCATCGAGGTTGTAACCAATAGCCAGTTTGGCTGCAATTTTTGCAATGGGGTAACCGGTGGCTTTACTGGCCAGTGCTGAAGAGCGGCTAACCCTTGGATTAATTTCCACTACGATCAATTCTTCTGTTTGCGGATTGAGGGCAAACTGTACATTACACCCCCCGGCAAAATTTCCTAAAGCCCTCATCATGGCAATAGCCGTATTGCGCATTTTCTGGTAAGCTGTATCACTTAAGGTCATTGTTGGTGCTACCGTAATGGAGTCACCCGTATGAACTCCCATTGGATCAAAGTTTTCAACACCGCAAATGATGGCCACATTATCTGCATTATCTCTTAACAATTCCAGTTCAAATTCTTTCCAGCCCAATACCGCTTTTTCTACCAGCACTTCATGTATGGGGCTTGCGGTTAACCCTATGTTTAATGCCTCATCCAGTTCATCTTTACCAAATACAATACTGCCCCCCGTGCCTCCTAAAGTAAATGACGGGCGAAGTACCAGGGGGAACCCTATTTCCTGTGCAAATTCCTTTCCTTCCAAAAATGAATTGGCTATTCTTGCCTCGCAAACAGCTATTCCCATCCCGATCATCCACTGGCGGAACTTTTCCCGGTCTTCTGCTTTATCTATGGCCTTTATATCAACACCGATCAATCGTACACTGAATTTTTCCCAAATACCCAATTCATCAACCTCCTTACAAAGATTAAGTGCTGTCTGGCCGCCCATGGTAGGCAATACGGCATCAATTTTATTTTCTTCTAAAATTTGTTCTATACTTTCCACTGTAAGCGGTAAAAGATAAATCCTGTCGGCCATCATCGGGTCGGTCATAATAGTGGCCGGGTTGCTGTTTATCAGGATAACTTTTATGCCTTCTTCCCTTAAAGAACGGGCAGCCTGGGTACCGGAATAATCAAACTCACAGGCCTGGCCAATAATAATTGGACCGGAGCCGATGATCAAAACGGATGTAATGGATTTGTCTTTTGGCATAGTTGAATTGCCAGTGATATGGCGAGCAAAAGTAATTGTAAAAAATAAGCGCTGCAAATTTTACAGCGATTATTAAAAAAATTGATCAAATCAATCACTTCATATCTATATAGACATTATAATTACCTTTTGTATTGAATAAAATTTCTGTGTTCTCGCCATTGCTTATATAAAGAATAGCCCTAAACGGAAAGATCACCTGTTGTATACGGGTAGTACTGCTATTACTTAGCAACTGGTTATTCGTTGTGTAAAACATTCCTGTTATAGGAACAATATTATTGATAATCGGAATACTTCCAATTGAAGTTAATCCCTGGAGGTCTTTTAACTGATGAACCGTTATATAGATGTTATCCCCGTTTACGTCAGCTATACTGCATTCCACTTTTGTTATTTTGCCTGTATTTGAGATCACTTCATATTGTTTCTCATATTCACCAATATATTTATCCTTTTGCCAATATCCTGTAATAACCGAATCGCTTCCAATTACACTTTCATAATACATATCCCCCTTTCCCTCTTTATTTCCCATTTTATACGACCCAATAAAATAATGCCCGTCATTCCATATATACATGCCCCTTCCATGGGGATAGCCATCTTTAAATTCCCCTTCATATTGATCGGTACCAACAGATTTCCCAATGCCATTTGCTTTGCCATCTGCACAATCTCCTGTATATATACCTTTGATATACTTTAATTTAACAGTACAGGTTCCCTGTGCCGGTGATGAGAAGCTAAGTAGAATAAAAACTGAAGTGAAAAGCAATATCTGTTTCATGACATTAGTTTTGGATTAATGTTTGATTTACTTTTACGATGATAAAAGTAGAGTATTTACATAAAAAAGGTCAAAGAATAAATATTATGCATCGCATATTGTGGACGTTATTAATGTTTATTTCAGGGATTTTAGTGTTTACCTCAGGCTATGCTCAGTTTTTTTTACCCAAAAATTATCCCGCTGATTTTTTTACATGGCCGGTTGCTGCTGCCAAAACTTTTTCGGCCAACTTTGGCGAACTGAGGCCCAATCATTATCATATGGGATTAGATTGCAGAACCGACAAAAAGCAAAACATAGCGGTACTTGCAGCTGCAGATGGGTATATAGCAAAAGTTAAGATCGAATCTTATGGCTTTGGCAGGGCAGTTTATATTAATCACCCAAACGGTTTAACAACCCTTTACGCTCACTTAAATGATCTTTACCCGGAACTGGAAAAATTTGTAAAAGAGCAGCAATACTTATTAAAAAGCTGGAAAGTTGATCTGGATATCCCGGAAAATTTATTTCCTGTAAAAAAAGAAATGTTTATTGCCTTCAGCGGAAACACCGGTTCTTCACAGGGGCCGCATCTGCACTTTGAAATAAGAGATACTAAAACCGATAAAGTATTAAACCCTTCCCTGTTTGGGCTTTCTGTACCGGATTCTATACCGCCCGATATTTTCCGGTTAGCCGTTTACGACAGAAGCATGAGCACGTATGAACAAAGTCCGGAATTTTATACCCTTAAAAAAGTGAACGGGATTTATGTTACCACACCATCTTTGATAACTGCAAAAACAAACAGGATCAGCTTTGGCATATCTTCATCTGACCGGTATAACCGGTCTGCCAACCGAAATGGCATTTATGAAGCCTTATTATTTGAAAACGATATCCCCGTTATTGGTTTTCAGTTAGACAGCATCAGCTATGATGAAACCCGTTTTTTTAATGCTCACATTGATCATAAGTTAAGAAGCAATGGGGGCCCTTATGTACAGCACCTGTCAAGATTGCCCGGTTATATTAACAGTATTTACAGATCTGCAAACAGGGATGGCGTAATTTTTATTAATGATGACAGTATGCATAAAATCAGGATTGAGGTAAAAGATGCGGGTGGCAATACGTCGTTAGTTCAGTTTGAAATAAAAAGGGATAGTACTTTTTTACCGGGCCCAAAAAATGAATCATCTGCCTTTTTGAACCCAACTGAATTTCATCCCGGTCTTATTAACCCTTATGAAAATAATAATATCTTTTTTTATTTACCCGAAAACTGCTTGTATGATTCTTTGCGTTTTCGATATAGTGAACAAATGCCCAAAATGGGCTATCCGGTATACCAGCTGCATAATATAAGTGTTCCGGTGCAGGGATATTTTCCGGTTACCATAAAAGCATTAACATCTTTACCCGATAAAATGGTGATGCACCGTTTTGCAAATGGTAAAAATGATTATAGAAAAGCAGAACCGGTAACCAATGGAAAAGAAAAGGGATGGTTCAGGGCACGTTTCAGGGATTTTGGAAATTTTCAATTAATGGTTGATACTATACCCCCAACCATTTTACCCCTGGGCTTTAAAGACGGAATGGACTGCAGTAAACAAAGCCGTATCCGGTTTGTTATAAAGGATAATACCGAGGAAATAAAAAACTTTACGGCAGCACTGGATGGTAACTGGCTTCGTTTCAGCAATGACAAAGGCAGAATTTTTATTTATGACTTCGATGAAATGTGCCCGGCAGGTGAACATGAATTAAAAATCATTGCAGAAGACCAGGCAGGAAATACAAGGGAAAAAATTTATCATTTTAAGAGATAATAATGGCAACACATGTAACAGAAGGCAAAAAAGCCCCTGTATTCACAGGTAAAGATCAGAACGGTAACCGGGTTTCTTTGGCTGATCTTAAAGGCAGGAAAGTGGTTTTATATTTTTATCCCGGAGATCATACCCCCACGTGTACGGTTCAGGCCTGTAACATCAGGGATAATTTTGGCCTGTTAAAAAAGAATGGATTTACCGTTTTAGGAGTTAGTCCTGATGAGGAAAAAAAACATAAAAAATTTGAAGCCAAGTACGATCTGCCTTTTACGCTTATTGCAGATCCAAAACATATTATTATTGATAAATACGGGGTTTGGGGTGAAAAACAGCTGTACGGCAGAAAATATATGGGCCTGCACCGCACTACTTTTTTAATAGATGATAAAGGTATTGTTAAAAAGATATTCCTAAAGCCAAAAAGCAAGCAACATACAGAAGAAATATTGAAAGCATGGCAACTTATTAAAGAAAACGAGCGTTATTTATAGAACCGGCTTTAAATTCCAGTTATGAAAAAAACATTTATTCTTCTCCTCTTTTTTTATTTTATAATATTGATTTTTATATCATGCAGTAAAAGTAATCCTGCTCCCGGCGGGGGTGGCACAGGGGGCATTACTTTTTCATGTGCCGGAATCGCCCCAAAATTTTCTGCCGATGTACAACCCATACTTACAACGGTTTGCTCTATCAACAGTAATTGCCATGCCGCCGGCAGCACCAATAACGGAGGCCCTTTTACCACTTTTTCAGAAGTATTTGCAAAAAGATCTAATATCAGGGCCGCCATACTTGCTGGAACAATGCCACAATCAGGTACACTAACACAGGCCCAGATCAATGCTTTTATATGCTGGATTGACAGTGGTGCTTTAAATAATTAATTTTTTTGGAAAAAATTTCGTGGCATATAAAAGAAAATTCGTGGCTGGCAAAAATGGCTGCACTAAAGTTAAGTAACCAATGTGTGGCAATGGTACTGGGTAAAACCATTCACTTATATAATATCACGGGGGAGGAATTTTTACAAAATAATAAATGGGTTAAGCATGAGCTTTGTCATATTCAGCAATTTAAAAGGTATGGCTATACAGGTTTTATTGCCAGGTACCTTTGGGAGAGTATAAAAAAAGGGTATTACCATAATAAGTTTGAAGTGGAAGCAAGGGCAGCAGAGGAATTATAATACCCATTCAACTTCTCCAAAATCAAATGTTCTATCGATTGCATCTATAGTTAATAAACGGCCCTGAGAAGACACCCCTTTTATTACTGTTTTAAAATTGATGCCATTTTTTTTAAGCTCAACATCTTCATTTAGTTTATAAAGGTGCTTATTATAATTTTCAATGACCGTTCCGGCAGAATCTGCATTAAGGGTTTCAACGTTTTTCATTAATAAAGCATACAATTCTTTTGCAGCATTTACCGTATTAAATTCTTTCCCGGTAATTTGTTTAAGGGAAACAGGATTTTTTATGCCACTGCCAAATTTTGTCTGGTTGACGTTTACCCCGATTCCTGCTATTGCCCATTTCCACTGCTTACCATGAAAAATATTTTCAATTAAAATACCCCCTGCCTTTCTGTCACGCCAATAAAGATCATTGGGCCATTTTATTTTTGTTTCCCCGCCTGCATAACCCGCAAAAAAATCAAAACAGGCTAATGCAATGGCAGCGCTTAAATAAAATTGTTGGGTTGCGCTTAACTGTCCGGTCTCTAATACAAGGCTCATCGCTATGTTTTTGCACGGTTCCATTTCCCAACTCTTTCCCCTTTGCCCTTTCCCATCTGTCTGCTCATGGGTAAACCATACCATTCCATGGCTCGCCATTCCTGCATGAACCTTAGCCATGGCATAGTTGTTGGTACTGTTTACCGTATCTAATATTCTAAAAAACCGGTTGCCGGACATAATTATCAAAATGGCAAAGAAGTGTTACTTTTGCGATTATTTGCAAGCTACAAGCTACTTTGTAAATAACCATAACAAACAGACCTGCTTTGTGAATTAAACCAATGGCAGTAATGAAAAAATAAAACAGTAAGAGATTTGAACAATTTGAAAGCATTAAACAGCCGTAAAAAAAGCAGTGTTGTCCGGATAACGAATAAAAGTAAAATATTTAAAACCATCATTCACGCTATACAGGAAAAAAAAGGCGAGCATATTGTAAGCCTTGACCTACGGAAGATCCCCGAAGCGGTTGCTGATTTTTTTATAATTTGCCAGGCTGGCAATACTACCCAATTAAGGGCAATTGCAGATTTTATTGAAACAGATGTGAAAGAAAAATGTCTGGAATCAGCATATAAGCACGAAGGACGGCAGGGACAACAATGGATCCTGATAGATTATGTAAATGTTGTTGTCCATATTATGTTACCCGAGCCAAGAAAATTTTATCAGTTGGAAGAGATGTGGAGCGATGCCCCTATGACGGAGCATATAGATTAGTTAAAATTTCTTTTTAAAGAATTTAAAATAATAAAGTATACTAATCGTCTATAAGTAAAACCAAAGTGGCCAGTGTAGATAAGTACCCAAAATAATGACAAACAAAAACATGAACAAACAAGACAGCAACAGAAAATATAATCCCGATAACTTACCTCCGAAAGGAGATGATCAGCAAAAAAAGAAGCCCCGGTTTAATATTTACTGGATTTACGGGATCATTTTTCTATCTATAGTAGGCTGGAATCTTTTTCGTAATGTCAGTACTGCGGGTGTTGAAATGAACCAACAGAATTTATACGAATTACTTAAAGCGGGTTTCATAAAACAAGATCCAAAAGTAACCAAGGATAAATCGGGTATCGTTGTAGTAAGCAACAAGGAAATGGTTCGGGTTTTTTTACATAAAGACAGTATTTCTAAAAATGATGCTTTTTTTAAATCGTTCCTCAACCAGCCTGATTTCGAGACACTTGTAAAAAATGAAACCCCGCAGTTATATTTCAGCATTGCTAAAGAAGAAACTTTTGCCAAGCAATTAGATGATTTTTACAAGGAAAATGCTGAAATAAAAAAGATACTGCCCACGTATACCAAGGAAGGCGAATTTTTTGGCCAGATCATCAGCACACTACTACCCATTTTATTAATTGGTTTATTGTTTGTTATGATGATGCGTAAAGTGGGCGGGCCGGGAGGTGGTGGTGGGGCCGGTGGTATTTTCAGTATCGGAAAATCCAAAGCAACCTTATTTGAAAAAGGCACAAGGGTTAATATTAATTTTGGTGATGTGGCAGGCCTTGATGAAGCAAAGGTAGAAGTGATGGAGATCGTTGATTTTTTAAAAAACCCGAAAAAATATACAGCACTTGGCGGTAAAATTCCAAAAGGTGCATTACTGGTCGGTCCTCCCGGTACCGGTAAAACACTTTTGGCAAAAGCCGTTGCCGGTGAAGCTCAGGTCCCTTTCTTCAGTCTTAGCGGAAGTGATTTTGTAGAAATGTTTGTTGGCGTTGGCGCAAGCCGTGTTCGTGACCTGTTTAAGCAGGCCAGAGAAAAAGCACCGTGTATAATTTTTATTGATGAGATTGACGCCATTGGAAGAGCCAGAGGAAAAAATATGATGATGAGTAATGATGAGCGTGAAAATACGCTCAATCAATTATTGGTGGAGATGGATGGTTTTGGAACGGATCTGGGTATTATTATTTTAGCAGCCACCAACAGGCCGGATGTTTTGGATAGTGCATTGCTACGGCCGGGCCGTTTCGACAGGCAAATCTCTATTGACCGCCCCGACCTGGTAGGCAGGGAAGCCATTTTTAAAGTTCATCTTGAGCCCATAAAAATTTCTCAAACTTTAGATATTCATAAACTGGCTGAGCAAACGCCTGGTTTTGCCGGAGCAGATATTGCCAACGTTTGTAATGAAGCTGCCCTGATTGCTGCCCGGAAAGGAAAAGAAGCAGTAGACATGAGTGACTTCCAGGATGCCATTGACAGAGTGATTGGAGGATTAGAGAAAAAGAATAAAATCATTTCTCCGGAAGAAAAAGAAATTATTGCTTATCACGAAGCCGGTCACGCTATTTGTGGCTGGTACCTGGAACATGCTTATCCTTTATTAAAAGTTACCGTTGTACCAAGGGGGTCAGCGGCTTTAGGATATGCCCAATACACACCCAAAGAGCAATATTTATATAACACCGATCAGTTAATGGACCAGATCTGTATGACACTGGGGGGCAGAGCCAGTGAAGATATTTTCTTCGGAAAAATAAGTACCGGCGCCAGTAATGACCTGCAACAGATAACAAAAATTGCATACAGTATGATCACTGTTTATGGTATGAATGACAAGGTGGGTAATATCAGTTATTACGATCCTAACCAGGAAAATGTATTTACCAAACCCTTCAGTGAAGAAACTGGCAAAATGATTGATGAAGAAGTCCGTAAATTAATAGACAATGCATACCAGATCACTAAAAAGCTTCTTACCGAAAAAAAGGGTGATGTAGAAAAACTGGCAAAGGAATTATTAAAGAAAGAAGTACTGTTTAAGAGTGATGTGGAAGCATTGATCGGGAAAAGGCCTTATGAAGAAAAAAAGGCATTGGATATAATAGTTGATGCAAAAGATAAAGTGAGTGAAGAACCCCATAACGAAATGCCTGTAGAATTAAAATCACCGCCTTCAATTTAAATCGCTGCATGGCTGTTACACCGGCAAAAGAAAATATTCTTAAACGAATCCGGCAGGCACTGAGTAACCCGGTGCCTTTGCCTTTTCCCCAAAGCGAGGGGGTCAATGCTGTTTTTTTGCCTCCTGACGATGACCTTGATGTAATTTTTGCACAGCAATTCACCCAACTGCAGGGAAAGTTTGCTTTTTGTGTAAATGAAAAAGATATGTATATGCAGCTACAGCAATTAATTTCCGAAAAGCAATGGACAAAGATCTATTGCAATACCGAAAAATGGAAAGATACATTCAGCAATACGGTTGATCTGCCCGGCTGCAGTGCTTCTATCACCGATTGTGAATATTTAGTTGCCAGAACCGGGACCATAGTCATGAGTACGGCACAACAAAGCGGACGTACGGTTAGTGTATATGCCCCTGTACATATATGTATTGCCTATACCAATCAATTGCTGTACGATGTAAAAGATGCCCTGCAATTAATTAAAGAAAAATATTCCGGCAATATTCCATCTCTGATAACTTTTGCAACAGGCCCCAGCCGCACGGCCGACATAGAAAAAACCCTGGTAACCGGTGTACATGGCCCAAAGGAAGTGTATTGCTTCCTGGTAGAGTCATAATTTGCATATTAACAGGTATCTTTATTGTACTATGAGCAACGCTATCAATAAATTATTTGTATACGGTTCCCTGCGCAGCGGGTTCCGTAATCCGGTATATAATTACCTTACCAAATATTTTCATTTATTAGGGGAGGCTGTTGTTAATGGTAAGCTTTATGACATGGGCGAATATCCTGTTGCTGTACCTGCTGATGAAAAATATTTTATTTCGGGAGAATTGTATGCTATTAATAATCCATTGGAATTTTCATGGGCCATAGCGCAGCTGGATGACTATGAAGGCCTTAATGCAGAAGAAGGTGATCAGCCTATATACAAACGGGAAGAAGTTTTGGCTTATCAAAACGGGCAACCTGTTACCACATGGATATACTGGTTTAACGGCAGTGTTGCCGGCAAACCTGAAATTGAATCGGGTGATCTATTGCAATACCTGCAGAAAAAAAACAAACCCTGACGGCAATGGAAGTAGCACACAACAAAAAAATTTACTTCCTTTCCGATTTTCACCTGGGAGCCCCTAATACAGAAGAGAGCCTGATCAGGGAGAAGAAAATCATTCAGTTTTTAAATGAAATAAAAAATGATGCCACACAGATTTTTATTGTGGGCGACCTGTTTGATTTTTGGTACGAGTACAAAAAAGTGGTGCCCAAAGGTTATGTACGGATACTGGGCAAGCTTGCTGAGCTCACGGATGCCGGCATTCCCATTCACTTTTTTGTTGGCAACCACGATATGTGGATGAAAGACTATTTTCAAAAAGAACTGAATATACCTGTTTACTTTGAACCGGTTTCTTTTGAATTCAATCAAAAGAAATTTTGGGTTGGTCATGGCGATGGACTTGGGCCCGGTGATCATGGTTATAAGTTTATCAAAAAAATATTCCGGAATAAAGTCTGTAACTGGCTGTTTGGTATTTTACCTCCATCTGTTGGCATGGGTATTGCCCATTACTTCAGCAGAAAAAGCAGGGCACAAACAGGGCAAACCAATGAACTGTTTTTAGGTGAGGAAAAAGAATGGCTCATTATTTATTGTAAGGAAGTTCTGCAGAAAGACTTTTATGATTATTTGATCTTTGGCCACCGGCATTTACCGATTGATTTTAAATTGAGTGGGCAAAGCCGTTATATTAATTTAGGGGACTGGATAAAATATTTCAGTTATGCAGTTTTTGACGGTCAAACTTTAGAACTGAAGTATTAT
Organism: Chitinophagaceae bacterium; assembly: GCA_031414035.1. GTDB lineage: Bacteria > Bacteroidota > Bacteroidia > Chitinophagales > Chitinophagaceae > Ferruginibacter. The sequence goes on from JANOGE010000185.1 coordinate 43,228, forward strand.
ACCAAATGAAAAAACGGAGATCTATATTATTTTTTATGTGCTTATGTGCTTATGTGTGTGCACATGCACAAAATGATTCTGCATTTCAGTTCCTTAAATCCATAAAAGGCCATTTTTCTTATCTCAACGTAGATAACCTGGATAACATTTACCTTATCAGCAACAACCAGCTGAAAAAGCTGAATACAAACGGTGATTCCGTTTCTGTTTTCAACGATGTAAAACGTTATGGTAATCCTTCCTTCATTGATGTAACCAATCCTTTTAAGGTTCTTTTATACTATAAAAATTATTCAACTGTGGTGGTATTGGACCGTTTATTAGCCGTCCGTAATACCATTAATTTCAGGAAACAGAATATTTTCTACGTTAACAACATTACTCTTTCTTACGATAATAATATCTGGATCTTTGATGAAGAGGATTATAAGTTAAAAAAAATGGATGAAGAAGGTAAAATACTGCAGGAAACGACTGACTGGCGGTTATTGTTTGATACGGTTCCTTCGCCTACTGCAATGATCGACAAAAATAATTTCATATACCTGTATGATCCGGAAAAAGGATTTTATATTTTTGATTATTACGGCAGTTTCAAAAACAGGCTGGCTTTTTTAAACTGGACCAATGTGGAGGTAAATGGAAATACGATGTACGGTTTCAGTAATAATAATTTATACAGCTATGCATTAAAATCCCTTACTTTAAAGGAATACAAACTCCCTGTTTTTTTCAACAATATTATTACTATAAAAGTCATGAATGGAAAAGTGTACCTGCTTAATGATAATGGTATAGATATCTACCAGTTAAAATAGTTGGAAGAAGACAGCATTTTATCCCGATAGCTATCGGGATAAAATTTCAGCCAGTTCCTTATCCCACTTTCCGGTTTTACCATACTCTACAACACGGCCGGTTTCTTTCCCGTCTTTCATTACAATAACAGTAGGCACAAGTGTAACATTAAATGCTTTGGTGATATTACCCAGTGAACTTTTTTCCCGGTTTACACCAAAAAATGTTATCGCATCATCCGGAATTCCGCTTTTTTCCTGCAGTTTAAAAAACTTAGGTAATATAAACTGGGTGTCCTCACACCAGGTGCCGCCAAACACTACAAACTGTACTTTACCCTTTGCCCTTTCAAAAGCATTCAGTGTTGCTGTATCAGGATAGTAAAAATTCCAGCTGCTGTTGTACCACTGGTAAGCAGTATCATTTTGTACAACATATTTATTAATAATGCCGCGTAAAAAATGCTGCTCCGGGTGTTTTTCGTCTTTGATAATTTCATATTGTGCCTGTGCAAACAGTACGGCTTTTGCCGGTATAAAAAACAATATGAACAATAAACATCTTTTCATAATAATGAACCTGTTAAAAGTGATTTTAAAAAATGCAGGATTATTTGAGGGAATAAATATCGTATCAATCAGGTAAAGGCAATAAAATATTATGTTAACCGGTAGTTATAGGTCGGCTTTCAATTCAAACAAAAAACCCTTTAGTTTTTGTAAAGATTCTATCAGGGAAAACTTTTCAGCTGCCCTGTTACTTTGTTTGAGATATTCTTTAGCGCCTTCCATGGTGTATTTTCTTTCCCTCAGTAAATGATAGATCAGTTTCAGGTTCTTTATATCCTCTGGCCTGAACAGCCTGTCGCCCTTTCCGTTTTTCCTGGGTTTCAAAATATCAAATTCATTTTCCCAGAACCGGATCAGCGATTGGTTTACTTTAAACATCTCCGCCACCAATCCTATGGCATAATATTTTTTTTGAAACAACAACTCATCTTCCGGCACATCAATTAAATCAACCCCGTTATCTGTTTCTTTTAAACTCATTCTTCCTCTGGTTAATTTTTTATTATCCCTTTTTACTTTTATTTTATGGATGGGTGGTTTTTCAACAGAAAAAGTTTTTACATCCGGTGTATTTGCAACAGCAGTTTCAACAAAATCAAAAGATATCTGGTTAAGTGGCATAATTAAAATTAATCAAAACTTTTGGCACTTCCCGTTGCTGCAATTTTAAGCACCCGGTCATATTGCTCAGCCGTTAAGTCATTAAAGAAAAAGTAAACCGGGTCAACCGGGCTACCATTGATATGTACTTCATAATGACAGTGTGGGCCGGTACTTGCCCCTGTATTACCAACCCATCCGATTACTTCGCCCCGTTTTACACGCTGCCCTGCTCTTACCTTTATACGTACCATATGCAAATACCTGGTCTCGTAACCGTAACCATGATTAATAACCACTTCATTACCTGTACCTGTTCCATAGCCGGCTGCATTAACCAGTCCGTCTCCCGTTGCATAAATGGGTGTACCCTGGGGTGCTGTAAAGTCAAGTCCGCTATGCATTTTAGCTATTCCGTATATCGGGTGTATACGCATACCAAATCCGCTGGCGATCCTGTTAAGTTCTTTGTTACTTACCGGCTGTATGGCCGGTATACTGGCCATCTTGGTCTCCTGGTTATTGATCAGTTTTTCAATAGCGGCATAACTTTCAAATTGGTAAGCCACCCTTGCCGTTATATTGTTAAGCGTTTTGGCAATATCCTCTCCCAGTTCATCCTCCCTCAATAAATTTATTTTAGCCAATTCCTTTTTTTGTTCAATCAGTTTTGTCCTGGCGCTGTCCGTTAAGGGATTGGCTTCAAAAATAGAACGGTATACCTGGTTATCTCTCTTCTCCAGTTCGGCCATCTGTTGTTGTAATGCTTTGGTTTTTTCAGTCAGGGTAGTATAATTTTCCTTAATGATTTCATACTTCAGCTGAACTTCTTTATCTGCAGCCTTGGGAACAAATTTGGTATATATCCATATTATGATGGCAGAAGTGACCAGTGCAGCAGAAATAAAACCAAATATCCGCAAAAGCTTCACCCGGAAAGGGGTAACCAGCTTCTCGTAACGAAGTGTATGGGTGTTATAGTAATATTTTATTTTTTTCATTAACCCTATCGCTGCCAATTAACAGAGAATATGTTTAAAAGATATTAAATTTCACCCATCCTGTTTCTGCAGGATGACTTTCGGAAGTTTCCAACTTCTCCCCCCCCCCGTTTAGAGAGGGGTTGGGGTAAAGCTGCATTTTCTTACCTTTGCCCACGCCTGACAAAGGTTCACAAATATAGCTTCATAAATCGCAAAAATCAACCCATATAAACAATTGGTATATGATGACGAGTGCTGAGATACGACAACAATTTCTTGACATTTTTAAATCGAAAGGACATGCCATTGTTCCATCTGCTCCTATTGTTGTAAAAGATGATCCTACCCTTTTATTTACCAATGCCGGGATGAACCAGTTCAAAGATTATTTTTTGGGCAATAAAAAAGCACCTTACAGCCGTGTAGCAGATACGCAAAAATGTTTACGGGTTAGCGGCAAGCATAACGACCTGGAAGAAGTAGGTGTGGATACCTATCATCATACCATGTTTGAAATGCTGGGCAACTGGAGTTTTGGTGACCCTGATAATGAAGCTGCCGGATATTTTAAAGAGGAAGCTATAATGTGGAGCTGGGAACTGCTTACTGAAATATTCAAATTACCCAAGGACAGGTTATATGCCACCGTATTTGAAGGCGATGTTAAGGAAGATTTGCCTGCTTCGGCAATTGCATTAAAAAAATGGATGGAATTACTTCCAAAAGAACAAATTGTTTTTGGAAACAAAAAGGACAACTTCTGGGAAATGGGAGATACCGGACCTTGTGGCCCCTGCAGCGAAATACATTTTGATATGCGTTCTGATGCAGATAGATTGCTTTTGCCTGGACATTTACTTGTAAATAAAGACCATCCCCAGGTAATTGAAATATGGAACAATGTATTCATTCAGTTTAACCGTAAAAAAGATGGTAGCCTGGTAGAACTACCTGCAAAACATGTAGATACCGGAATGGGTTTTGAAAGACTGGTAAGGGTAATACAAAATAAAACGTCGAATTATGATACCGATATTTTTTCCGGCACCATTTCAGAAACAGAAAAAATAGTTGGTAAAAAATATAATCCATTAGCCACCCCTTCGCAACAATTTTCGCAGGGCTCTCCCTCCTTTGGAGGGAGTTGGAGGGAGGCTGTTGCTTTTCGTGTTATTGCCGACCATATCAGGGCCATTAGTTTTACGATTGCTGATGGACAACTGCCATCAAATACCGGAGCAGGTTATGTTATACGCCGCATACTACGCAGGGCAGTCCGTTATTATTATTCTTATCTGGATTATAAACACCCATTGCTGCACCAGTTGTTACCCGTTATTGCAAAACAATTTGAGACTGTTTTTCCGGAATTAACACAGCAACTTGATTTTGTAAGCAAAGTGGTGAAGGAAGAAGAGGATGCTTTTTTAAGAACAGTTGACAATGGTTTATCCATGCTTGATCAGGCATCAAAAAATATCACCGGCGAAGAAGCTTTTAAATTGTACGATACTTTTGGATTTCCGCTTGATCTTACCAAATTAGTTGCCACAGAAAAAGGGTTAACTGTTGATGAAAAAGGTTTTGAAAAAGAAATGCAGCAACAAAAAACACGAAGCCGTTCTGCTGCTGTTTTAGATACCGAAGACTGGATTGAAGTAAACAATCTGCCTTCTTCAAAATTTATTGGCTACGATTCTTTAGAAGCAAAAGCAAAAATTGTAAAATACAGAAAAGTTTCAGGCAAGGGAAAAGAACTCTTTCAAATAGTTTTAAACCAGACTCCTTTTTATGCCGAAAGCGGCGGACAGGTTGGTGACAGCGGCTCCCTCTCCTTTGGAGAGGGCCGGGGTGAGGTCAAAATTATAGACACCAAAAAAGAAAATGACCTCATCATACATTTTGCAGAAGCCATTACAGAAAATATGAGTGGCGAAGTATTTGCAAAAGTAAATGCCACCAGAAGAAAGGACATTACCCTCCACCACAGTGTTACCCACCTGATGCATGCAGCTTTACGCAATGTAATGGGCAAACATGTGGCACAAAAAGGAAGCCTGGTAAATGAGGAACACCTTCGTTTCGACTTTTCTCATTTTGCAAAAGTTACCGATGAAGAAATTGAAAAAGTGGAAACATTAGTAAATGAAAAGATAAGGGAGAATATTCCGGTTGTCATTAAAGAAATGAAAAAAGATGAAGCGGTTGCAATGGGTGCAATGGCTTTGTTTGGCGAAAAATACGGCGATGTGGTGAGGGTGGTTATTATGGACCCGGCTTATTCAATTGAATTATGTGGTGGTACGCATGTGGGCAGTACAGGTGAATTAGGCCTCTTTAAAATAAAAAATGAAAGCGCTGTGGCAGCTGGTGTTCGGCGTATTGAAGCGGTTTGCGGAAAAGTTGCAGAAGAATATGTATCAGAGCAATTAGAGCAAATCAGTGTAATCCGTAACTTATTAAAAAATCCTGCTGATCTTAAAAAGACTATAGAAAATTTACAGTCCGATAATTCAACTTTACAAAAAAGAATTGAAAGCCTGGAAGCCCGGCAACTGGTTGCTATCAGGAATGAGCTAATGCAAAAAGATGTGATCATTAATAATGTAACTTTCATTGGCGAAATTATTGAAGTACCAAACCCCGATGCACTAAAAAAATTATGTTTCGATATTAAACATCACCTGCATGATCATGTTGCCGTACTGTGCTGCAATATTGATGGCAAGGCGCATGTTGCCATCAGCATCTCAGATACGGTAGTTAAAGCCAAAGGGATTGACGCCGGAAAAATAATTAAGGAACATGTTGCTGTATTAATAAAAGGCGGTGGCGGCGGACAAAAAAACCTGGCTACTGCCGGCGGACAGGATGTAAGTAATTTGAAAAGGGTGATTGAAAAGGTGAGATCCCTATTATAAGAATTCAGCAATGAAGATCATTTTTGAAACTCCCCGTCTTATCCTCCGCCAATTCATTGAAGCCGATGCACCATTACTATTGGCGCTTAACAGTGATCCCGAAATGGTAAAATATGTACATGAATTACCTTTGGAAACCGAAGAACAGGTAAAATATATTCTTCCTGATATCATTCTGCCAAAGTATAAAAATAACCTGGGCCGCTGGGCCATTCACAAAAAAAAATAATGAATTCATTGTTTGGTGCGGTATAAAGTATCGCCCCCTAAGTAACTACACCAAGGCCAATACACTGTAAAACACAAAATATTTGTTAAAGAAAAAAAATAATCTGCGAAATATTTCGTAATTAAATAAAAGTGCTTAGTTTTGTCCTACTAAACATTTCGTACATAAAATATCAAGTCATGAAAAAAATTGTTTTTACTGCAGCCCTTATATGCTTCGCAGCTCTTACTACCACCATTACCGCACAGGACGATAAAGGAGTAAAAGGTGATAAAGGTGATAAAGAGAAAAAAGAAACCCAGGAGATCATCATTCGCAAAAAAGGCGAGAAAGATACAAAGATCACTGTTGAAATTAAAGGTGATAAAGTTACCATCAACGGCAAACCTTTATCAGAATTTAAAGATGATGAGATCACCATTAATAAAAGAAACATCATCATCAGGGATGGAAAAGGCAACACGAGGTTTAAAATGGTGCCGGAAGATTTTGAAGGAATGACTTTCTTTAATAATGACCATGATGAACCAGGTGCATTTTTAGGAG
>JANOGE010000186.1:0-7169 GCA_031414035.1 Chitinophagaceae bacterium
TGCTGCCAGGCCATGCAGTACAAATTCCATCAGCAAAGCATTTTCTTTTTCATTCGCTCCTTTAAAATATTTTTTTACAAGGGCATGCAGGCCATCTACTTTATACAGTTGTTGTATTTTGTCCTCATCTTTAACTTCAAAAAAAGTATTTAAGGTATTGCCTGCATCAAACCACCGGGTGACCGCTTTGTAAGGATTTTCATCCGGAACAGCTTCTTTACTTCTTTTCTTTTTTAATGTATCGGGGTTGGGGAAATATTGTCCGAACTGTGTACGTATGGATCGCTCCAGCAAATTAAAAGCCACCTGGTAAGGCCCTTCCTGTTCGCCTTCATAAACCAATTCTATCTTACCGGTTATAGATGGAATGATGCCGATCAAATCACTCAGCCAGACCTGTGTTTCTTTTTCATCATTAATGATCGCTCTTCGTTCAGCAGCACTGATCGCATTTTCATAAGCACTGATCGTAAGCCTTGCACTCACACCGCTTTTTTTATCTACCAGTTCGCTGCCACGGGCTTCAAAGGCCACCTGTTCGATCAATCGTTTTATAAGGTCACTCACTTTTACTTTTTTCTTCTGTTCTTCATTGATCTGTGCTTCCTGTCCGGTTATTTCCAATGCTGTTTCCAGTGTTTTTGGATAGTGCGTTAATATCTGGCTCTCTATCCTGTCTTTAAGTGGTGTAACAATGCTTCCCCTGTTGGTATAATCCTCGGGGTTGGCGGTAAACACAAACAATACATCAAGCGGTAATCGTAATTTAAAACCACGGATCTGTAAGTCGCCTTCTTCTAAAATATTAAATAACGATACCTGGATCCTGGCCTGCAGGTCGGGTAGTTCATTAATGACAAAAATGCAGCGGTTGCTTCTGGGAATGATCCCGTAATGTAAAACCCTTTCATCGGCAAAACTCAATTTAAGGTTAGCCGCTTTTATCGGGTCAATATCGCCGATCAGGTCGGCCACACTTACATCCGGGGTGGCCAGTTTCTCTCCATAACGCTGACTGCGGTGTAACCAGGCTATCGGTGTTTTGTCGCCCTGCTCTTCTATCAGGTCAATGGCATAACGGGATACCGGTTTCAAAGGGTCATCATTAATTTCACTGCCGGCAATGATGGGTATGTACTCATCCAGCAGTTCGGTCATTTGCCGGGCCATACGTGTTTTTGCCTGTCCGCGTAAACCCAAAAACAATATATTGTGTTGAGATAATAAAGCTCTTTCTGTATCCGGTATCACCGAATCTTCGTAACCCAATATGCCGGGAAAAGGATTTTCTTTTGCCTTGATCTTTTTGATCAGGTTTTCACGGATCTCCTGTTTAATGCTTTTGGAAACATAGCCGCTCTTTTTTAATTCGCCGAGAGTTTTAATTTTTTTACTATCCATTTTTTGTTTTTATAAATCACTAAATATGTTTGGTATTATGTGAACGAAAATTGCTTGTCTTTGATTAAAACTGTAATGATTATTATTTTACTTCGTAAATAAAATTAGCCACAAAGGCACTAAGGCACAAAGAAAAACGGCAAGCCGTTTTGTTGAAGTTTTATAATTCAGAGAATAAATCTTTTAATTCCATCTCTAATTAAAGGAACATTAAAATTAATTAAATAACCCAACCTCAATTTTGTAAGTTTCAAATGGCTTTTAAGTTGTGCCAGCCACAATGCATTTAAAATATCTTTCGCTTTCAATTCACATATTACCAACTGGTCAACAAATACATCCAGCCTTAGGCCTTCATCAAAATATTTCTCATCATAATAGAAGGGCAAATCAACCTGCCGTTTGTATGGAATACTTTTCTTTTCTAATTCATAACAAAAACAGGCTTCATAAATTTTCTCCAATAAACCAGGGCCTAATTCTTTATGCACTTTGTAAGCTGCATCTACAATCTGGTTTCCTAAAAATTCTTCTCTTTCTGATAATTGTGAATACATGCCGGTTGTTTTTTTTATTTCGAAGAAATAACCTTTGTGCCTTCGTGCCTTTGTGGCTAATATTTTTGTGCCGAAGGCACAAACAAAAACCCCCAAATGAAATTAATACACCGTCTTCCTCTTTCCACTTTCAAAATCCTTAAATATAAATGCCCCCAGTTTATCCAGTGATGCAAAGAACGCCTTGCCGTTATTGGTTTCGGTAAACTCCTGTACAAAACGTTGCAGGTATGGATCGGAGGCGATCATAAAAGTGGTGATGGGTATTTTTAATTTCCTGCATTGGGTAGCCAGGCTCATGCAGCGGTTTAATATCTTTCTATCCACCCCCCAGCTGTTTTTGTAATACCGTGCACCCACTTTTAAACAGGTTGGTTTACCATCCGTGATCATAAAGATCTGTTTGTTTGGATTTCTCCTCTTTCTCAGTATATCCATCGCCAGTTCCAGCCCAGCAACTGTATTGGTATGATAAGGCCCTACCTGCAAATAAGGCAGGTCTTTAATTTCAATCGTCCAGGCATCATTGCCAAACACAACTATATCCAGTGTGTCTTTAGGGTATTTGGTCTGTATCAATTCACTCAGAGCCATAGCCACTTTTTTTGCCGGCGTTATCCTGTCCTCGCCATATAAGATCATCGAATGTGAAATGTCGATCATTAATACAGTAGATGTCTGTGATTTGAAATCGGTTTCCCTTATTTCCAGGTCATCTTCCTGCATTTTAAAATGGTCAATGCCATGATTGATCTGTGCATTACGGATAGAATTGGTAAAATCGATCTGATCCATGGAATCGCCAAACTGAAAGGGCCTTGTTTCGGGATTTATTTCATCACCACCCCCCGGTTTAAAGGTCTGGTGATTACCCTGCCTGGTCTTTTTAAGTTTACCAAAAATTTCTTCCAGGCTTTTTTTACGGATGCCCTGCTCAGTTTTAGCTGTGATCTTTATTTCGCCTGTTTCCCTTTTTTCATCAATATACCCTTTCTCTTTAAGGTCATCCACAAAATCACCAATGCCATATTCGTTGCTGGTGAGTTTAAATTCCTTGTCAAGTTCATTCAGCCATTGCATGGCTTCATTAAAATCGCCATTGGTGTAGGTAAGTAATTTCAAAAAAAGATCCAGCAGGGTCTCAAAGGGAGACTTGCCTTGTTGATCCGGATCATATCGTGAAAAGTTGTATCCTTTCATAAGGTATTGCGAAATATCTTTCAGCCATACAATTTACGAAACATTTAAGTGTATCGTTTGGTTCAGTTGTTAAATAAAAAATCCCCCCGTTTAAAACAGGAGGATTTGTATGATCATTTTATTTTTTTTATTTCTTTTTTTGTGAATCTGCCGCTTTTTTTGGAACCACCGGTTGTGTTGTTATTGGTAATGGTGTTTCTGTTGGCAAAGTAACAGGGGTTTTAAATTGCTGCTCAAAAGACTGTATCCTCATTAACAGCTGTTCTGCAGCATTTTTATCACCACCTCTGCGCCCGGTTTGATCTGTAAAATCAAAATTGTTGGCTCTTTCTTCATCAAGGGAAGCATAATAACTGAGCTGTTGTTCAAGGTCTTTCTTCAGGCTTTTGGTTATTTTGGCAATTAAATTAGTATCTCCGGCTAAATAAGCAGCCTGCAGCATGTTTTGTGAAATATAATTATGCTGCTGGTTACGGGATACCATGCCGTACGGAAAGTTTTCTTCCAGCATCATTTTATCAACCTTGTTCAGCATTTTTTTAGCTTCATCTTTTCTATCTTTTTGAGCAAGGTCCAATGCTGCCGATGCATACGCCATACGGATAGTATTAAGGTGGCGGCGGTTCTCCTCATCAAAATAAACGCCGGGCCTGTCGGCATTACCCGAAACAAATTTATTCATCATCTTATCAAATACCCAGTCATCATTTACCTGGCTGTTAAGTACGGGAACCAAACGATAGGTTAATCCATCCTGGCGGATGTACTTTTGAAAACCAAGTCCACCTGCATCCTCTGAAGTAAAGTAGATAGGCCGTTTCCATTTATTGGCAGCGATTATATTTAAAATAGCAGCATCATTTTTATAGATCACATTTTTAGTGATCTCAAAGTTAAGAGCGGATACCACGCTGTCCGTTGCATTAACCGTTCCATTCTGACGAACTACATTAATATCAACGGGAACCGACGTTTTTTTACTTGGGAAAATATTCAGCATACTTCCGTCTCTTCCCTGTTCCATTTTCTTAGGGTCATCACTTCCGGCATACTCTTTCATCATGGTATAAAGGTCCATGGGTAATGACGGATCAGTTGTTAAACCTGCTTTTGTACGATATTGCTTAAGGAAAGTTGCATTATTGCCATAGAGACTTTCGGGTGAATAAACAATATCCCTGTTTGCTCCTTCAATTTGTGCAGCGGTCCAGATCGGGTCTATAGGATCGCTCTGATTTACTTTATACCGGAGTTGATTAATATACCAATCCGTTCCTAACAGGCTGGAGTTGATGATCCTGATATCCCTGCGTATGCCGTGCACTTCCTGAGCATACCAGAGGGGATAGGTATCGTTATCACCAAATGTGATCAGGATGGCATTGGGGGCACAGCTTTCCAGGTAATTAATGGCCAGGTCCCTTGCAAGGGTTTTGTTACTGCGGTCATGATCGTCCCATTCCTGGCTGGCCATTAATACCGGTACGGCCAGTAAACAAATGGCAGCTGCAGCAATATTTGCGGTCATTCTGTTTTTTATGAACCGGGCAAATAATTCTTTTACATATAAAACACCCAGGCCTATCCAAATGGCAAAGGCATAAAAGGAGCCTACAAAAGCATAGTCACGTTCACGGGGCTGGTTGCCGGCCTGGTTTAAATAAAATACCACGGCAAGTCCTGTAAAAAAGAAAAATAATCCAACGATCAGAAAATCTCTTTTGTCTTTCATTAACTGGAACACCAATCCCAGCAATCCTAATATTAAAGGCAGGGCAAAAAGCTTATTATTGGCTTTATTGTTTTTTAAGCTATCCGGCAGGCTATCCTGGTTTCCTAGCCGGATATTATCCAGAAAGGATATCCCTGTTTTCCAATTTCCATCTCTTACATTACCCATACTTACCCCCTGAATATCATTTTGTTTTCCGGCAAAGTTCCACATAAAATAACGCATATACATCCAGCCAACCTGGTAGCCTAAAGCAAACTGTATGTTTTCATTCATGGTGGGTGCTCTTTCCCAATTACCCTGCTGGTCCTTTCCGATCTGCATCCAGTTGGCATAATAATCGGCATGGCCCTGGTCATTACTTTGATCCCACATACGTGGAAACAGGTGTAGATCTTCGGGTGCATAAATGTATTCTACTTTTCTGCCGTTCTTTACATATTTTCCATCACCTCTTACATAAGTCTCCGTTACTTTCGAGTCCTGAATCTGCGCCGTAAAATCCTGCCCGTATAATATTGGCCAATCCCCATATTGTTCCCTTGCCAGGTAACTGTTTAAACTCATTGGATTATCTACATTACCCATATCCAAAGCAACATTTGCACTGCTTCTGGCAAGGATAGTAAAATATGAAGTAAAACAACCGAGCATCATAAAGGCAAAACTCCAGAGACCTAATTTTAAAAAATTCCAATTCTTTTTATTGGCCATTCTTAAACCAAAATAGATCAGGGCTGCAATTAATGCAAAGAAGAAAGAAAAGCCGGAGAAAAAGGGCAACCCCATGGAGTTGACAAAAAATACATCAACATTTCCTGCCCAGTTGATGGTCCATTGTATCATTGCTTTCTGAACGATGCCGGTGATCAGGCATCCGATTAAAAAAGCAAAAAAAGCACCCCATTTAGTTACCTTATACCGCTTAAAGTAATAGATCATCACTATGGCCGGAATGACCAGTAAGTTGAGAAGGTGAACACCAATGGATAAGCCCGCCAGGAAAAATATTAAAATGATCCAGCGGTCTGCTTTGGTAAAATGTCCTTTAATATTCTGTTGATGTTCAACATCAATATTCTGTTCCCATTTCAACATGGCCCAAAACAAAACGGCAGTAAAAAAAGAAGATAAAGCATATACTTCGCCTTCAACGGCACTGTACCAGAATGAGTCGGAAAAGGTATAGGCCAATGCACCTATTACACCGGCAGCTATGATGCCGAATATTTTTTCACTGGTTAATTCTGTTCCGCCTTTTGTTACCAGTTTACGGGCAAAATGGGTGATGGTCCAGAACAGGAATAAAATGGTAAATCCGCTTGATAAGGCACTCATCAGGTTGATACCGGTAGATGCATTTTGTGCATCAAACGGGGCCATAAATAAGCGCCCTATCAATACAAAAAAGGGGGCTCCGGGTGAATGCGGAACCTGTAGTTTATAGGCACTGGAAGCAAATTCGCCACAATCCCACAAACTGCCTGTGGCTTCCATGGTCATAATATAAACAGTGCAGGCAATAATGCAAACGATCCATCCGGTAATGTTGTTGATACGTTTAAAGCTCATAGTATTTTTTGGTTATAGGTTGGCAAATATAATGATGTTTAGGGTTTGGTGTTTACCGTTTGGGGATTTTTTCGACCTCACCCTCCATCTCCCTCTCCACAGGAGAGGGAGCGGTACATTAAACATACTCAAACATCAGTTCTTCCACACTGGCATTTTTTTTATTTTCATCAAAAATGCAATCAATATATTTAATTTCGATACCCGTAGCATTTAACTTCCGGTTCCCTCTCCTTTGGAGAGGGGTTGGGGTGAGGTTTCCCGGCTGTATCTTCGTTCCATGAAAAAAGCCCTGGTACAACTTCATATTGCTGTTTTTTTGGCCGGCTTTACGGCTATACTGGGTAAATTGATCACCCTAAATGAAGGGTTACTGGTTTGGTACCGCCTGTTAATTACAGTGGTAACATTGGGTGCCATATTATTTTTCAGAAACCAACTGCTCCGAATACCGGTTAAAGATGTATTTAAAATTTTTGGCGTGGGAACCATTGTAGCCATACACTGGGTTACCTTTTACGGCAGCGTAAAATATGCCAATGTATCTGTGGCATTGGTTTGTTTCAGTGCGTCGGGCTTTTTTACGGCTTTTTTAGAACCACTGATCTTAAAAAGAAAGATATCTTTAACCGAAGTAGGGCTGGGGCTGCTGGCCATAACCGGTATTTATATCATTTTCGATTTTCATCCCCAATTTAAGGTGGGTG
>JANOGE010000187.1:0-14798 GCA_031414035.1 Chitinophagaceae bacterium
ATTCTGAATTCTGAATTTTATCATAACTCAGATCCACAAATAGTAAATCTTAATTATAAAGAATACCTGGCGTATGCAAAGAAAATTAAATCATTAAAGACATCAGGAAAAATACTGGAAGTGGGTTGTGGTAAAGGCTACTTATTAAAGACACTTGAACAACTAGGGTATGATTGCTATGGAGTGGAACCTTCGCCGATGGCTTATGCCCATGCTAAAAATAGCCTGGGATTAAATGTAGAAAATAAATTTTTAGCCGACAGTACATTTTATACTCAGAAGTTTGATGTAATAATATTAATTGATGTGGTTGAGCATATTACCAATATGCAAAATTTCATGAAAGAGATCACAACGGTAATGAATGAAGGGGCGATTATTTTTATCGGAACAGGTAATATTGACAGTTTAAATGCAAAAATTGCAGGTGCTGACTGGGGTTATTTTCTGTCGTGGGAGCACGTATCTTTTTTTAATATAAAAAGCATGCATTACCTGCTGCAAAAAAATAACTTTACAAATATTAATATAGAAAAAACCTCATTGCAGCATAAACCGTTGCAGAATCTGTCAGAGTTTATTAAAAACCTGTTTAAAAAGATAATTAACCGGTTTTTAAAAACCAAATATTATCATGGTATTTGTTACGACCATTTTATTGTTACTGCAACTTATCAAAAGCACTAAGCTTTTAGCATGATAAATAAAAAAGCCATAAGCCTTAATATTTTATTTTCCTTATTGCAGATATTAATTACCGGCATTACCTACTATTTTTTGTACAAATTTCTGCTGCAAAAAATTGGAACCGACCTGATGGGGGTATGGGCTATTGTATTATCTATATCCTCTACGGCCAATATAGCTAACCTGGGGATCGGCGCCAGTGTGGTAAGGTTTACCGCTAAATATAAAGCAAATGCCGAAATGCAGAATATCAATAAACTGCTGCACACGTCCCTGCTTTTTTTAGGGGCTGTTTTTTTAGGCATCTGCCTAATCGTATATTTAATTGCCCCGGTATGGCTGCATGCTGTTATTAAAATGGATTATTACAACGCCGCCATCACACTTATACCTTACTCTTTATTATGTTTAATGCTGAATGCCATCAGCGGCATTTTTGTTTCCTGCATTGATGGCCTTCAAAAAAATTATATCCGCAGCCTGATCTTTATTGTTTCATTTGTTATCCTGCTTTCCGGCAGTTACATAATTGTACCCAAGTATGGCCTCATCGGGGTGGCTTATGCCCAGCTTATTCAGGCTGGTTTTTTATTACTCAGCGCTATGGCCAGCCTTAAATTAATTTTCAGGCCATTACAATTATTTCCAATGGCCTGGGATAAGGGAATTTTTAAAAGTATATTTTCTTTTGGGATACAGGAACAGGTCATTTCCATCTGCCAGCTTTTTTTTGATCCGTTTACCAAATCCATTTTAGGCAGTTTTGGTAACCTGGGTATGGTTACTTACTACGAAATGGCCAACAGGCTGGTAACACAGTTAAGGAGTTTTCTGGTAAGCGCCAACCAGGTATTTATCCCTGTGTTTACCAGTACCAATGAAAAATCTGCAGAAACCGCACATAATCTCTACAAAAAGGTTTTTTCAATCAGCTTCCTGTTGAGCATACTTTGGTTATCCTTTATTATCGCTTCGGTGATACCTATTAGCAAAATATGGATCGGGCAACTGAATAATGAGTTTGTAATAATTACCATTTTACTGGCTTTTGCTTACTGGTGTAATATTGTAATAAGCCCTGCGTATTTTGCCAATATGGGCACTGCTACTTTAAAAGATAATGTGGCGGGAAATGTAATTATCGCCGTGCTCAATATTTTGCTTTGTTTTTGTTTAGGATATTTTTTCACGGGCTACGGTGTGGTGGTTGGCTGGAGTATGGCATTAGCCGTTGGGTCCCTTTATATAATGTATAAATACCACCGGAGAAATTCGCTTGCTATTACACAGCTGATTACAAAAAAAGATGTTGTGGTCATAGTATTCAGTTTTTTTTATTGTTCGTTCTGTCTCTTACTTTTCCATTTTAAAAGTGATTTGAATGTGTGGATCATGTTTGGCATAGATCTTTTTATTTTCTTTTTGGTATGTGCAGTGGTATATACTATTCACCCGGTAAGTAAAATGCTGGTCAATATCATTAAGAAGAAAACATAAACGGCAAAAAATCAATGAATGAGCCTTTAATATCTGTAGTGATTGTGGTGTATAATGCCGAAGCTACTATTGGGCATGCCATTGACAGTGTGTTGCATCAGTCATACAAAAATACGGAGTTGGTCGTAATTGATGGTGTAAGCACAGATAATACGGTGCAGATGGTAAAAAGTTATGCAGAAAGGATCAATTATTTTATCAGTCAAAAAGATAAAGGTATCTATGATGCCATGAATAAAGGAATAGCGGCAGCAAAAGGTGAATGGATACTTTTTTTAGGGGCGGATGATGCTTTTTACACAGGCTCAGTGATACAGGATATCTTTGAGAGTAATGTTTTACACGATGTAGATCTTATATACGGCGATGTGGAATTCACCAGTAATAAAAGAAGGTACGGGGCGCAAAAAAATTACTTTCAGCTGATTGAGCAGAATATATGCCACCAGGCCATATTCTATAAACGCAAACTTTTTCAACTGGCGGGTAACTATAATACCCGTTATTCCATTTTGGCAGATTACGAAATGAACCTTCGCCTGTTCAGGCAATCAACACTTAAAATGCAGTATGTGCCTGCGATCATTACCCTGTTTAATGACAAGGGAGCAAGTAATGTTACCATTGATAAATATTTTCACGGGGATATGCTGGAATATTTTTTGCGCAATGATAAGATCCCGTTTTCTTCGCCATTGCTTCAGCAATACCATTTTTATTATGGTTACATCTGTATGTTTAGTAAACAGGTCTTAAAAGGCGCAAAACATATCATAATGAGCTGGGTTACCGGAAAACGTAAACTGTTTTTCTTTTTGCTTACCGGAAAATTCCTTTTTATGTGTCTGGGTAATAGAAAAGTAAAAATAAAATAACAATTTCAAATGCCTGCCACGTTTAATTTTAGAAAGATCATGTTGTCCGTAATACCGTTTTCTTTTATTCATTTTGTTAAAAAGAAAATGTCTGTCAGCTATTTCTTTTTTGGCAAGTCGCTAAAAAACAAAGGAACCTACCTTGTAAATGATACCACAGCCGAATTTACATTATATGGAATGGAGGAAGAACTGGGTGCAGAGGTTGCCGGGGGATTCAGGTCCTGCTACAAAACCTATCTTGCTCATCATGGGCTGCTGCGAAAATATGTTCTGCAGGTGGAGAATTGTATAATTGAACCAGAATATGGGTGGGGTATATGTGAAGCGGATAACAGGCTTGTGTTTGACTCTGTTTCAAATAATAGCTGGATAGAGACTTACCATCCTTCCTATATTAAATACAGGAAGAACAAGGACAAAGCAATCAGCTATCCAGATTTGATTTCCATAAACTTAATACCCGGCGGCGAAAATAATTACTGGCATTTTCTGCATGACCTGCTGGGGCAGGTGGCACTGGCTAAAAAAGTATTACCTGGTAATATACCTTTTCTGATAAGCAAAACCCTGGCAGAGAAACCATTTTTTAAGAGTGCTTTGTTACAGAGCAGCTACCTGTCACAATGCACATGGGTTATCCGGGATGATAAATATTACAGGGCCGATATGGCTTATTTTCTGCAAACAATGCCCAATAGTAATGAACAGTTTCTTGCTGTCAGGGAAATATTGCAGGTGAACGATTCCGATAAAAATAAAGAAAGGAAAATATTTTTGACCAGGAGTAAAAAAAGGATAAGGTTTGTCAGTAATAAGACTGAAATTGAAGATTTAGCCAGGCGCTATCATTACGAAATAGTGGACGCCGATGACCTGACCCTGCAGCAGCAAATAACACTTTTCGGAGAAACCAAATACCTCATAGGAATTCATGGCGCCGGCTTAACAAATGTTTTATATCGGAAAAATGCGTCACTGCATTTATTGGAATTACTCCCGCAGGATTACCTGCAACCACATTATTTCTGGATCAGTAAGGGTATGGGGCATAGTTACAGTTGTTTGGTGGGCTCCCGGATAAAGTATGATACTTCTTTTTACATTGATCCGGAAAAATTTGAGAAAAAAATTAAACAAATGCTGGAAACAGGGACTGATAATTATCCTGCAAAGTCCTTTTCCACCCCTTTTGCCAATACCGTAACCCGGCAATTTAAAATGAATTTTATTTCCAGGTATGTACCCTATAAAATCATCCGGGCTATTTTAAAAAATTGCAATTTAAACAGGATACTTTTTTCCTATGCAGCCATAAGTGAAGCAGACTATGTAATGGAGGATACAAATTACAGCTTCAGGTATTATGGAATGGAGAAAGAACTGGGGCATAAGGTCATGTCTGGTTTTATTATTCAGGCCATGAGTTATACTAAACCCTACAAACTGCAACGGGAGTATATCATAAACGGGGGCTGCTGTTATATTGAGCCTCAATACGGATGGGGTATAAAATACGGCACGAACCGGCTTATTAAAGATTCAGTTATTTATAACAGGCACCTGGAAAATTACCATCCTTCTTTTTTGAGATACAAGCTATTGAAAAAAAGCAAAGCCAGGTATTTTCCAAAATTAGTTTCTGTAAGGATGATCGCCGGTGCAGAAAAAAATTACTGGCATTTTTTAAGTGATATGCTGGGTGTGCTGGTGCTCATTGATAAGTACCATTTCCCCAAAGACATACCACTGGTCATATCAAAAAAACTGGCCGACCAGAAATTCTTCCAGGAAGTGATAGCCTATTCACCCGATCTGCAGAACCGGAACTGGATTATACAGGATAAGGAATACATATTGGCAGACGAAGTATTCTTTTGCCAGAAAATGCCTAACCAGAAAGACCAGTTTACAGGGCTGCTTGAATTATTAGGTATACCCGATGCCGACAAAAATAAAAACCGGAAAGTATATGTAAGCAGGTCTCCGGCAAGAATAAGGTTTATCAAAAACAATAAGGAAATCGAGAAGATAGCAGCGAAGTATGGATTTGAAATTATTGATTGTGATAACCTGAGTTTCAGCGACCAGGTGGCATTATTCAGTGAGTGTTCTCATGTTATCGGCATTCACGGGGCAGGGTTAACCAATATTGTATGGAGAAAGAACGCCCCTCTAACCCTCCTGGAATTATTCCCCGGCAATTATATTCATCCTGGGTATTTTTGGCTGGCTAAAAGTTTTGATAAAAATTATATGGCACTAACCGGAAGTGGTATCTTACCCGATACTTCATTTTATATCGAGCCTGCGAAGTTTGAAGAAAAAATAACAGAAATGCTGACTGCAGGCCTTTAAACAATTACCTTTCCAGCTTTATCAGTATAGTAAAGTAAAACGAGCATAAAGCTGTAAAAAGGCATAATGGGTAACTTATACCTTACTAAAGAACCATAATTAAAACAGGTAAGGCCAATTAAAATGGCAAAGAGTATCGAAAAGATAAAACAGAAAAAAATAAGCTGTCTGGTAAATATTTTTATGAAAGTTGTAATAAACCCTCTTTTGATAAAAATATAAAAAGTAAAGAACATGATGGCCATATTTTCCAGTGCCGACATCAGGATATTTAATTTCCGGGCTTCCCAGATATAGGGCCTGAACAGTGCGTTATTTATGGCAATGGGTATCTTAGATACAATACTGGTAATATTCGGTTGTATATCTCCTATATTGGAAAGTGAAGACCCTGCGTCCACATTTACTATTTCATAATTCTTAGTGGCCCCCATTACTGTATCAGAGATCAGCAATACCGCTTCATTATTGATGCTGCTGATAATGTCATCAGAAAATACAACCAGTAAAACTATACCGAAAAAAAAGGTTACTACTGAAGCTAATCTTCTGACTAATTTATTTGCAATGGAGGAGAAAAAATTAACAATTAACCAAATTGCCAATACCAAACAAATGGTAAACGCAATATATACTTTTACGCTATATAGTATATAAGCGGATGTAACTAACATCACTATGAGAAACCAGTTTTTCTTTTTTAAAACAAAAAATAAATAAAAACTGCTGAACAGCCACCCGATAGCCCCAAGGCAAATACTGTCTTTCATGATACCGCTGCCCCAATAAAGGATACTGGGCAAAAACAGGAAGCACAAACTGCAATGCCTGATCAACTCGGGATAGATCTTACTGAAAATAATAAAAAGACGCCACATTCCGCTAAAGGCAAACAGGCCAAAAAATAAAGAGGTAAGCAGGTAGCCATTAAAAGAAAAAAATGAAAAAAAGCCAGAGATCTTAGCGGTAAAAAGATTGCCCATACTGGACATATAACCAAAGTTGTTAACGTTATCCGCATTTAATTTATAAAAATTGCCATATTCTTCAGCGGGTAAGAACAGCAGGTCAAGGTTTTCGGGGAATTTAGTAAATAAAAAATTTTTAAAATCCAGCCCCCCCGTAAAGTACATGAAGGTATCACCCTCTTTAAAAAAATATTGCGACATCAGGGCAAAGGCAATACTCCCGAACATTTTAGCCCCCAACCCCAGGTATAAGAATTTTTTTAAGATACTGTCGGCATAATATTTTTTAACCAGCCATTTGGTGATCCAGAAAAACAGGAAAAGATAAACGGGTAACAGGAAAAATTCGTAATACTTTATATAAACAACTGGATCCATTTATAAATTTTAAAATTGGAGTACTATGATAACCCGGTAAACAGGCTGAGAAACATTTCTTTGGTGGCCTCAACCGAATAGTTTTTAATGATGTGTTTCCTGGCAGCTATACCCATACTGATCCTTCTGTTGGTGTCGTTGATCAGTAATTCCAGTTTGTTATACCATTCTTCTTCTCCCTGCGCCCAATAACCCGTTACGCCATCTTCAACTACATCGCAGTTGGCACCTACGGGGCTTACTACTGCAGGTATCCCTAAACTCAGGTATTGTATGGCTTTAAAACCACATTTACCCATCTCTACCTCTGTATTATTTAAAGGCATTATGCCAATATTAAATTTTATAAGGTCGTCAATTTCAGTAGCCTTGTTCCATTTAATAAATTCATACTGCATTTGAGAAAATAAGGGGTCGGTATCTGCAATGATCAAAAACCGGCAGTTATATTTTTCCTGTAGTTTTTTAACCGGGTAAATTATTTTCTCTAAATTATAAAAATTGGTGAAGGTCCCTGTCCACCCAATGGTGAGTGGTTTGTCTGACTGGTCTTTAATTCTGTTATGCGCTGCTTCAGTATTTACTACAGTTGGGATGATCACCACTTTTTTACAGTATTTTTTTGCAAAATCAGCTAAGTAAATATTTCCTACAGAAGTGATGTGGCTCCATTTACAGATATATTTTACTTTCCAGGTGCATTTAATATTAGAAGCTTTTGGGTTTGCACTGGAACTGACTTTTACCCATATGGCATCATCAAAATCATAGATGATTTTTTTTCTTAAAATTTTTGCGATCACAAATTCAAAAAAAGGGGGCCCTATGGAGGCCGCTTCCCGGTGGATATAAACAAAATCGCAGGAAATTATTTTAAAAAGAAGAAAAAACCGTTTTATAAAGCCCCAGGCTACACCCATGCTCTTTTCAAAATGATTGCCTTTTGTAAAGATCAGTTGCCAGGTCTTTATATCCACAAAGGAGTGATAACTGTAGCTTATACCTTTTTGTGCCAGATCCGGCAAATAGTGCTCAAACCTGAATCTTTGGCTGGGAGAAACAAAAGGGGGATATGGTGAAAGAATAATTATTTTCATATATAGCCAAAAGCCACAGGGACAAATTTTACATTTAATTCCCTGCTTTTATTATGCTGGTTTATTAATAAATTAATTTCTGTTTCCGGAGTTATTTCCCAAAGTAGCATTCAGGATATTTTCTTTGCGATCCTTAGCTTTTTTCCCTGGTTTTATCTTTGCGGTTAATTTTTACCGCAAAAAATGCAAAGGTCTCGCAAAGAAAGCACAAAGAATTGTACGATATCGAAGCCTCATATTATAAACAATAATTAACTCCGCCAACAGGTTAAATGATCCCCTTTTTAAAAAACGGTATTCAAATAAGCAGTACAAATGTATTGTTATTGGTAAAACTCTGCAAATTCCCGTTCATCTTAAATTATTAAGCCCGGGGAGGGCCTGAATTTTATTTTAAGAAACGGCGGTAACCGGAATATCAAATTATATAAAATAACTTGTTGTAAACCGGAAACCGGCTTTGTCCGGAATGATAAAATTATAATCTCTGCCCGAATTTTATTATCCTGTACAACTCATCTGCAGGTGCACAGATCAACAGGATTGAAAAGAATCTACATTTCATTTGAATAGGGTGCATTTCAAATTGTTGCCGGTTGGTGGGGACACCAACCTGGGCTGCCCGCCGTGGGCGGTGTCCCCACCACCCACGAAATGCCATACAGAAAACCAGAAACCGGCATTGTCCGGAATGATATAATAATAATCGCTGCCTGAAATTTATTATCCTGTAGTACTCATCTTCAGGTGCACAGATCAACAGGATTGAAAAGAATCTACATTTCATTTGAATAGGGTGCATTTCAAATTGTTGCCGGTTGGTGGGGACATCAACCGGGGCTACCCGCCGTGGGCGGTGTCCCCACCACCCACGAGAAGCATGTTCATGCGACTATTTGAAATGCATCCTTTGAATACAACATTTTAACCGCATACGCTTATCTTTGTTGATATACATCCGAATTTTCATAGAACCAATGGTACGGATTCTGTAAACTCCGCAAATTTTAATAATAAAACCAATCGGGGTATTTTAGAGAGGATTTGTAAACAAGGCAATAAAATTTTTTAGTAACACGTTTGTGCATTACTTTTAAAACCGGCTTGTTTTGTAGCTATTCACCCGGAACCCATAAGGCTGAAGGGCGAACCGGTGGAAGATATTTATGATTTTATGATTGACCGGAAATTCCTTGTCATGTACAGCAAAAAAATTTCTAAGGCAGAACTTATGACAAATACAGAAATGATCGATCTGCATATTTATACGGTATAGGTAGATCTGTTTATCAAAAGCAATTCAGAAATATTGACTACGTTACGGGGGAAAATAAAAATTAAAGCCTTCCTGATCACATGAACACAGAAATCTTCCTGCTAAATCCATTCACTGATATAACCTTGCAAAAAGATGCACAGGGTCTCCTGGAGAAGGGGTCTGTAGTTTTTCCGTACAAAAACGGGGCATACCGCATTGTACAGGAAGACAACTACACACAAAACTTCGGCTATCAATGGAATAAATTTGCGGCTACACAAATAGACCGGGAACAAAAAAATTCAAAATTAACCTACTCCCGCTTTTTTGCCGTTACCGGCTGGGACAAAGAAAATTTACAAAATAAAAATATTTTGGAGGTTGGCAGCGGCGCCGGCCGGTTTTCGCAAATTGTGCTGGATCACACGCCCGCCAATTTATACAGTGTTGATTACAGCAATGCCGTGGAAGCCAACTTTAAAAATAATGGCCACCATAAAAACAGGCTCCATCTCTTTCAGGCCAGTGTATATGAAATGCCTTTTGCCAAAGCCCAGTTTGATAAAGTGTTTTGTTTTGGTGTGATACAACATACACCTGATGTTGAAAAAACGGTGCAATCACTGATTGCCATGGCAAAACCAGGTGCCGAGGTCATCGTGGATTTTTATTGTGTAACCGGCTGGTGGACAAAAATGCATGCCAAATACATGTTCAGGCCCATTACCAAAAAGTGGAACAATGAAAAATTGCTGAATAAAATTGAAAAAAATGTGGACTGGATGATAGCAACCACAACCTTTTTTAACCAAATAGGTATTGGCAGGTTTATAAACAGGTTCATACCCGTTTGCGATATAAAAGGAACCATGCCACAGGGCCTGTCTAAAACTGAACTGAGGGAATGGTGCATCCTGGATACCTTTGATATGTTTAGTCCGCAGTATGACCAGCCCCAAAAAATAGAAACCGTAAAAAAATGGTTTGAACAGAACGGGATGCAGCAGGTTTGGGGCGGACCGGTTTATTATGATAATTGTGTTGCCTATGTGGTAAAGGGCATCAAAAGTATTTAAACGTTTAATTATTCCATGAAAAAATTTATTTCAATTCTTTACAATTCGATCCCTTTTAAAGCGGAAATTTTTAATGTAGTTAAGAAGGTCTGGTCCCCCCCCCATAGTATTTATAAGCATTTACATTTTAAGGGAATAATAAATATTAAGGTAGATGACAGCAGTGCATTTAAAATGCACCATTATGGTTTTGAACTGGAAAATGAGGTTTTTTGGAAAGGGCTGGAAAACGGTTGGGAAAATGTATCCGTAGGAATATGGAAGAAACTGATCAGGGATGCAAAGGTCGTATTTGATGTGGGTGCCAATACCGGTATATATGCCTTAATTACAAAAGCAATGAATCCGCAGGCAAGGGTTTATGCGTTTGAACCCCTGCCCTGGATATTTCAAAAAATGAATAAAAATTTTATGTTAAATAATTTCGATGTCACCCCGTATGATTATGCGCTTTCTGATTATAGCGGAACGGCAAAAGTGTTTCTGGAAGAAGACGGAACTCATGTATATTCAGTAACGGTTAATAAAAATATGTTGCAGCACAATAAAGGAGTGGAAAGGGAAATTAAAACGATAACGATTGCCGATATCATAGAACAAAACAAACTTGATAATATTGATGTTTTAAAAATTGATGTGGAGACGCATGAAGCAGAAGTACTCAGGGGAATGGGGAAATACCTCGATATCATGCGCCCGGCCATGTTGATAGAAATTTTAAATGATGAAGTGGGAGAGGCGGTACAGGATCTGCTGAAAGACAAAGGCTACCTTTATTTTAACATTGATGAGTTGGGAGGGGTGAGGCAGGTTTCGTCAATTACTAAAAGTGATTATTATAATTACCTGGTTTGCAGTGAAACCATTGCCCGTAAATTAGGCCTTTGATGCAGATGTGCAGGATGGTATAATAAAGTGAGTGAAAACCGGCACGTCATTTCTGTTTTATAAAATAAGTATGAATAAAAATTTAAAAGCAGGATTCCTGATCCCTTACCTGGCGAATGGGGGTGCGGAAAAGGCATTGTTTAATGTGGCCACCTGCTTTTATAATAACAAGATCAATGTACAGGTTATAACCGGCAGCAGTAAGTTTGGTGTTAATTTAAAGAAACTGCCGCCCGGTATTAAAGTATACAACCTCAATAATGAGGCCCCTTTGGATAAGCCTTCTTTTTTAAAGAATATAAAAGCGTTAATAAAATATGCCAGGGCAGAAAAACCTGATGTATTGATCTGCAATTCTGATTATTTAAATATGGCAGCGGTCATTTCCCGGGTCTTTGTCAAAAAAAAATTTAAAATAATCATTTCGCAGCAGTTTCATGCCGGGGAATTTATTAAAACACTATCTCCTAAAAACCGGTTGTTCCTGAAATTTTTACAGTATGTGATAGCTCACCATGCAGATCTGATTGTAGGATCATCCATTGGGGTTGCAGCTAATTATGCCGGCTTATATAAAATAAAATTTCCTTCAGAAAAGGTTATAGCCATTTACAATCCTGTTTACGAAGAAGCGATTTCGCAATTGGCCATACAGCCGGTTTCTGATGTAACTTTTAGAGCCAGTACGGTTAAACTTATCAATGTGGGAAGGTTATTGGAACAAAAGGACCAGGCAACTTTGATAAAAGCATTTGCACTATTAGTAAAAGAAATACCGGATGCACACCTCTATATTGTGGGTATAGGTAAAGAGCAAATGCCACTTGAGCAACTGTCTGCATCCCTGGCAGTAAGTGAAAAGATCAGTTTTTTAGGGTTTAAAGAAAATCCTTTTGCCTATATGGCTAAATGCGACCTGTTTGTTTTAAGTTCAAAATATGAAGGCTTTGGCAATGTGATCGTGGAAGCCCTTGCAACCGGGGTTAATATAGTTTCAACAGATTGCCCCAGTGGCCCGGCCGAAATACTGAATAATGGTGAATTTGGATTTTTATGTAAGGTTGGCGAACCTCAGGTTTTATGCAAAACGATAATTACAGCATTGCAACATAAAAAGCCTGCCCGGTTATTAATTGAAAGGGCAAAGGATTTCAGCATAGAAAGAACCGGACAGGAATATCTGGATGCCGTGTACACCATATGCAGCTGATCATACCTGTTTATCATACAATGTTTGTTTAATTGTTTTATCAGTCAATAACGGGTCATGGTTTATATTTGCTTAAATTTTTTTAAATAATGTGTGGAATTTCCGGCTATATTGATTTTAATAAAAAAACCAACCTGGAGGTTTTACAAAAGATGAACCGTATCATGGCTCACCGTGGACCTGATGGAGAAGGTTATGCTATGTTTGAAACGGATGATGCAAGAATTGGTCTTGGTCATCGCAGGTTAAGTATAATAGATTTAACAGCGGGTGGAAACCAGCCTAAAACCTTTAACAGCCTGCACATTACTTTTAACGGCGAAATTTATAATTATGCCGAAATAAAAGCAGATCTGGAGTTAAAAGGTCACCGGTTTCAAAGCCACAGCGACTCTGAAGTTATTTTACATGCATACCAGGAATGGGGAAGTGGAGCATTACAGCAGTTTATCGGCATGTTTGCTTTTGTGATTTACGACGAAACCAAACAACAATTATTTGCCTGCAGGGACAGGGCCGGAGTAAAACCTTTTTTCTATTACCAAAAGAATGGTTTATTTCTATTTGGGTCCGAGTTGAAGGCATTGATTCAGCACCCCGATTTTAAAAAAGAAATTAATACCGATTCAGTCGCCGCATTTTTACAATTTGGATATGTACCTACCCCACATTGTATTTTTAATGATACGCACAAACTTAAACCCGGCCATTTTTTAACTTTCGATGTAAAGAGCAGAAAGCTGCAAACGCAGCAATACTGGAATGTATATGATGCCTATAACAAACCCATTTTGGACATCAGCCTGCCGGAAGCCATTGAAGAAACTGAAAAACGGCTGACCAGTGCATTTCAATACCGCATGGTGAGCGATGTGCCGGTAGGCGTTTTTTTAAGCGGCGGTTACGACAGCACCTGTGTTACAGCCATTCTTCAAAAAAACAATACCGAAAAAATAAAAACCTTCACCATTGGAGTTCCGGATGCAGGTTTGAATGAAGCTCCTTATGCAAAAGAGATTGCGGCCCATTTAGGAACCGATCATACCGAATATTACTGTACAGAAAAAGAGGCGCTGGATATTGTACCCCAGCTTCCTTTTTTTTATGATGAACCTTTTGCCGACAGCAGCGCCATACCTACTACGCTCGTTAGCCGTATTGCAAGAGAAAAAGTTACGGTGGCCTTATCCGCCGATGCCGGTGATGAGATCTTTGCCGGTTACAACCGCTATGATTATATGTCAAAATACGGCAACTCTTTAAAAAAGATTCCCGGGCTTGCCCGCCGTGCCACGGCAGCCCTGATGGATATTATTCCTGCAGATAAGATCCCGGTGCTAAATAAAAAATATCTTTTTCACAGCCGGTATGAAAAGGTGAAATCGCTTTTAAAAGAGCCCTCTGCTAAAAATGTGTTGATGAGCCTGACACAGCAGATGAATGAAAAAGATCTGACCGGCTTATTTATAAGTAACATTGGGCAATTGCCTTCTTTCTTCGACAGTAAAGAACTGAAACCGGATCATTATTCCATTTTATCCTATATGATGGCCATAGATTACCAGACCTACCTGCTGGATGATATTCTCCAGAAAGTAGACAGGGCAGGTATGAGTGTGAGCCTCGAAGGGAGGGAACCTTTTCTGGACCAGCGTATCATTGAATGGGCTGCACAGCTGCCTCTTGAATACAAATACAATCGAGGCAATAAAAAATTCATCTTAAAGCAGATTGTACATAAGTATATACCCGAATCAATGATGGACAGGCCAAAAATGGGTTTTGGGATCCCCATTTCCACCTGGCTGCAAAATGACCTTAAAGCCTTTGTGGACAAATATTTTGATGAACAATTCATCCGGCAGCAAAATATTTTCAATTATGAAATAATACAGCAGATAAAAAGATCGTTTTACCATGGTAGAATTGAAAGAGCGGAAAAGATCTGGTATATCCTGATGTTTCAAATGTGGTACGACAAATGGATGAATAATAATTAATTGTCGGTACATCTCCGGTCCTCATTGCAAAACAAAACTAACCTACGGTGTAAGATGTACATAACAGATAAGATTAAACTTGCGGTTAATAACCCGGCCTACAAATCCGTAGGTATTTATATCTTCACCAATTTTTTTTCTAAAGGGGTTTCATTTCTTTTAATACCGTTATTTACAAACCCCAGATACCTGACACCAACAGATAATGGAATGCTCAGTTTGTTTTCGAGTAATTTAATGCTGTTAACTCCTTTTATATGTTTGGGTATGGTGCAGTCGGCTACTGCCGATTACTTTAAAAAAACGAAGGCCGGGTTTACGGCCACTTTTTCAACCAATTTTATTTTTTCTTTTGTTTTAACCCTGCTGACCACATTGGTATTATTTATTTTCAGGGAGGTCCTTCAGGAGAAATTTGAATTTCCATCATCTTTTATATACATCATTCCGGGTATTGCATTTTTAGTATTTTTAAGCGAGCAGTTATTTGCTTTGGTACGTAACCG
>JANOGE010000188.1:0-25524 GCA_031414035.1 Chitinophagaceae bacterium
GCTTTGGAGTGCCTTCGAATGTAAGCAGCAGCATTAGGGATATCAGCATGGTTATACCCATTGGGAAATAAATATCATTCACGGTCTGCTATTAAAGCTGCCTTGAGTTAATGCACAAAATAAATTGTTCAAACTAAAACAAAATACAATGAAAAAGTTATTGATCGCCATCGCTGTTATTGTCTCTGTCTCATCATGCAGCAATTATTACAAAGTTATTACCGCTACAGAACCAACCAAAGCAGCAGGTTACAGCGATTTTAAGGATATCTCAAAGTATTACATCCTGCGCAATGGCAGCGAAGCTTTTGCCATGAAAAATATCGCTGTAAGCAGTGACCGGAAAAATGTACAATGCACATTAGAGATACTTCCAATAGAACACCAGCTATATATTAAAAACGGAACTGGTGGCAAAATGAAATATCAAATTAAAAGTGATAGTACTGAAGATGAAACCGTGGTTTTAAATGAAGTGCATATTTATTTAATACCAGGTATTAAAACAGAAACCGGACCATATATACTGGCTTTAGAAAATGTACAAAAGGGAGAGATCATTGAGAAAGATAAAATAAAAACAAAAAAGAGTCATAAAACCGGAACCATAATTGGTGTATCATTGGCCGCAGTTGGAGCAGCTGGAATTATTATTGCCATAGGGGTTTCCGTCTTTGAGTCTGATTGGGGTTTATAAATAATTATTCATTCAAACAAAAAATAAATTTATGAAAAAATTAATAGTAATTGTTCTGTTTTGTTCAGGATTCACGATAGTAAAAGCGCAACAGAATAATATACTCCAAACCAAAGATGCTTATCCGGATCAATTAAACAAGTCATTTGTGCAAAGCAAAACTTTATTGATTGGCGATAATCCTTTTAATGAAAATGGCCCCGACAAAGATTACAATTATTACAATCGAAAAAGCAGGAATCAAAGAATTACCGGTTTGTCATTATTAGGTGGTGGTCTGGTGCTTTCAGGCATTGGAGTATTGCTCGTTACTTCATCATCCCAAAATTATAATAACAGTGGTAAAGATTATACTGCAGTTGTATTATTTGGTATAGGTGCAGCTGCAGGTCTTGCCAGCATACCTTTTATGATCATGGCGCATTCCAGCAAGAACAAGGCAAGGGCGACGCTATCCACCCAAAAAACTTTTATACCGGGTAAAGCAGATAAATATATAACCGGGTTAACCGTATCCATACCAATAGGAAAATGAGACATAGTCACTGTTTAAATTATTTTTATGAATATCTCTGTTGTTATCATTTGTAAAAACGGTTCGGCACGTATTGCAGAAACACTCAGGAGTGTTCAGGGCATTGGTAAGGAGATCCTGCTATACGATTCAGGCAGCACCGATGACTCAGTCCAAAAAGCAAAAGGGTATAGTGCAACCATTGCCTATGGCGCCTGGGAAGGATATGGCCGCAACAGGTACAAAGCGGCACAACTGGCCAAATACGACTGGATACTTATGATTGACACAGATGAAGTGCTGGATGAAACATTAAGGGCTTCTATATTAAACATCAATCTTTCTGATGAACATGTTGTTTATAATATTCGCTATAAAAATTTTTATGGCACCAGGGAAATTAAGTTTGGCGAATGGGGCAGCGATTCCCACATCAGGATGGCAAACCGAAAAAAAGTACGCATTGACCAGGAGACAGTTCATGAAAAGCTTTTTTTACAACCCTGGCTCAACATCCGCACCTTAGATGGTTTTATACAACATTACACTGTTAACAACAGTATTGACTATGCCCGAAAGATGATGGAATATGCTTCGCTCTCCGCAGATAAATATCTTAAACAGGGAAAACGTGCATCTGTTGTAAAAATCTATTTATCGCCGCCGTTTGCTTTTTTACAGAACTATTTCTTTAAGATGGGTTTCCTTGACGGTTGGAGGGGCTTTGTTTGCGCCACGATGACGGCATGGTATACTTTTATGAAATATACAAAGCTTATGGAGTTGGAAAGGCAATCAAAATTGGTAGTGAAAAAAGAAAATTTTACTGCTATTGATGCTTCGCCGGCAATTGAATTGTAGCTACCTGAAAAGCAGTATCACAAATGTTGAAAAAAAAAATGGACATACAAAATGAAGAAGAAGGAATTAACCAGAAAGGGCTTTAGTACATTAAAAGGAAGAAATTTTTTTTTAATTGTATGCACTGTTACATCTGTTTTATTGTTTTCGTATAAATCATCGGCACAACCTTTTCTTGATATGGTTAACCTGAAATATACAAACAGTCCCAACGCCGGTTTGATAAACCAGAATAAAAACAATATCCTGCTTGATTATTTCAGTTTAGGAACAAATCTTCCGGTGCAGTTTAAAAACAAGAAAGATGCAATCATCTTCAGCCCGTATTTTGAAACCTGGTCATCAAAGATCAGTAACGATAAACGGCAAAACTATTACAGTGCGGCACTTCCTGTTTCCTTATCCAAAACAATTCCTTATACCAAATGGGGTATTTTACTTACGGGCATTATAAGAATGAATGACAGCAGCATCAATAAAAAAACAAAAGTCCAGGTTGGCGGGGCATTTATTCTACGCAATGTGCGAAATGAGCATCTCACCTGGAAACTGGAAATGTATATCAACAATGAATTGTTTGGCCTTTTTGTTATACCCCTGGCCGGTATCGACTGGAGAATAAATGAACGGAATAATTTATTTGGTGTATTGCCGGGCAACCTGACGTATGAACACAAAATAAATGATCACTTTTATTATGGTGCAAACTTCAGGGCCATAACTAATTCCTATGCAAAATCAAATGGCTATTGGCGTATTGATGAAAACCAGCTTGGGTTATACCTTGATACTTATTTAAATAAAAATCTGGTGTTGAATATTGAAGGAGGTCATTCTTTTTTCAGAAAGATCAGGACCGGTGTAAAAGACGTTTCAAAATATGACGGCAATGTAAATGACAATTTTTATTTTAAAATTTCTTATGCGTACAGGGTTCGGTTTACAAAAGAATAATTTAAGATCATCCCCGCTGCTGCATCACCTCGTACAAAACAATACCTGTGGCCACTGCTACTTGCAGATTTTTAACTGGGTAAAGTAAGAACAGCGGGTCACATGATGATAATTAACTTAATATCAACGGAAATGACTAATTTAAGTTTGAAAATGATCTTTTATATACCGGGCATGATCAAAAACCAATTTAAATGATCAAATATCGACTAGCTACATATGAAGATAATCAGCAGTTGATCACGCTGACTGCTTCTACCGGAATGGCGGGAGAAACTGCAATCCGTATTGACCGTAACCCTGATTTTTTCAGCTTGCTGAAAATGAGGGGTGAGACGAAAGTTTTTATAGCCCTGGATGATGATACGATTATAGGCTCCCTCTGTGTTACGCTTCAGCAGGTTTATGTTGGAGGACAAGTTTTCCCGCTTCAATATATCGGTGACTTTAAAGTTGCAGTAGCATACAGGAACCAGGGAATTGGTTTGCAATTGTGCAATGAGATGGCAGATTATGTTATTTCCCAGGGAGCTGACCTTGCTTTTCTTAATGCATCAAAAGGTAATACCAAACCAATTTCTTTTTTTAAAAACAGGCCTAATGTTCCTGATTTTGAAAATATCGGGC
This sequence comes from Chitinophagaceae bacterium, assembly GCA_031414035.1. Lineage (GTDB taxonomy): Bacteria > Bacteroidota > Bacteroidia > Chitinophagales > Chitinophagaceae > Ferruginibacter. The sequence continues at coordinate 3,654 of JANOGE010000188.1, forward strand.
TCTTTAATATCCACCAGTTCATTGGTAAAAAAAAGAAGACCTTTCATCCTCATTATAAAATTGAAGTAGCAGCAGCTGATGAAGAAACAATTACGTTTTTAAACTCGTATTACAGTAAGTACGAAATGGGCAGTGTGATCACAAAAGAAAAGCTGGCGGGCAACCAGGTCCTTGCGATCCGGGAGAATGATAAGTTGATCGCTGCCATGTGTTTAACAGACACCATGCATGTAAAACAAAATGTAGTAACAAAACTGTCATGGAAAATGAGTTACCCGCTGAAGATCATAAATGCCACGGGTCGTTTATTGGGGATATCAAAAATGCCTATGCTGAATGAGCCGGTTCGCATGATGTACATTAAATATTTAGCGGTAAATAACCGGGAAAAACAAATGGTAAAATTACTTATTAATCATGCCCGGAATATTGCGTATGCAAAGTCATATTCTTTTGTTTCGCTGGGCTTGCATCAAAAAGACCCCTTAAACTCCTGTTTTGCCGGTTTACTTAAGCTTACCGTTAATTCAGTTGGTATGTTGTTAAGCATTAAAGACAATAAGGGACTTATTGAAAAAGTGAAACAGGGAATCCCTTTTGAAGATTATTCTTTGGTATAGAAAATAAACACTTTACTTAAAACTAAATTCAAAAACATGGAAACACTACAACCTGCAGTAATGACGATTGAAGAATTCAATGTCATATCTGATGTTTTCTCACAGGCCATCACAGGAGAACTCATCGGCATGTCAAATTTTGCATCCCTGGCCGAAACAATTGATGACCCGCATGAAAAAATGGAAGCTGTAGAACATGCCAACAGCGAAAGAATGCATGCAGAAGGATTCATGGCATATGCAAGAAAAAATAAGCTAAAGATTAACATCAATATGCATGGTCCCTACTGGGGCAATGTACGAAAGCAATTTTTATCCTATGCACAAAAACAGGATTTTATTGCCTGTTTGATCATCCAGGAAGTGATACTGGAATCATTTGCAGTATCCATGTACACCGATGTAGCCAATGCTTTGGGTGATGAAGCCGGCCAGCTTTTTCAAACTATAGCTGAAGAGGAAAAGGAACACCTGGAACATTCTTCAGACATATTAAGGGCCGAATTGAACAAAGACCCCAACGCCTTTATCAAAAAATTTGAAGAGATCCATTTTAATTGCATGACCATACTTGCAGAGTTCACTGCAACAACCGACCTGCGTGGCCATTGCGGAGTTTGTAATGGGGATTGTATGAAAGGTGCATTACATCATATCGGGCTTAACGTTACAACCATGCGTGGTAATGCATTGGCATTGTATGCAAGGGCGCTGGATAATATTGGTATACCCGGAGAAAATTCAATCGTATGGATAGCACGTCTCCCGGCTTAGACTTTGCGGTGATAGGGCACCAGGATAGCTGGCAGCATATTGTTGCCCTGGTAAACAGCATCCGGACCGCTGACCAGGAAGTACTATCGACTGAAAAAATTAAAAATATATTCTCATTTATTCCGGCCAGGGATATTTTTAAAATAAAAGCCAGGTCAAAATCAGGTGCCGAAGTAAATGGTGTATACATTGAAACCTTTATTGACCCTGATAAACTGGATGCACAGTTCATCAGGACCAATATCAGTAAAGTATTGAATGCCCTCTCCTATGCAAAGAAAATGAATGCCCGGGTGGTAACACTTGGAGGATTTACATCGATCGTCCTGGAAGGGAACCTCGATACATACTCAACGGCTGAAACAAAATTTACTACCGGTAATACACTTACCGCAGCATATATTGTAAAAGGAATAGAAAAAGCCATAACCTATCATGGAATTGATCTGCAGGAATCCGCTATCCTGATCATTGGCGCAACTGGTGATATCGGCATCGCCTGTACCAACTATTTTAAGGGCAAAGCAAAAAAAATGTTATTGTGTGCCAGGAACAATAACAAACTCCAAAAATTTGCAGGTGAACTGGTAAATGATAATATCCGGGTTGATCATTCCAGATCCCTGGATGAACTGATCCCTCAAGCAGATATAATAATTTGTGTTGCCAGTTCATCAGGGATAAAATTGACTGATTGCAAAAAAAATGTGTTGATCTGTGATGCTGGTTATCCTAAAAACCTGGAAACAAGACCCGGCAACAATGGAGAAATAAATTTATTTCATGGAGGGATGGGGCAGATAAGCCAGGGTTATTATTTCAGTCCCGATTATTCAAAAGCGATGTATCATTATGAGGCCCCTTTTATTTCACATGGATGTGTTCTGGAAGCGATCGTACTTGCAATGGAAAATAAATTTGAAAGTTTTTCATCGGGCAAGGGAAATATTACAACAGCAAAGATGGAAGAGATATACCGTTTAAGTGTTAAACACGGCATTGATGTGGCCCCATTCTATAATGCATCCGGATTATGGAAAAGACAACCGGCATTAATTAATCAAATATGAAAAAAGAAAAGGACCAGGTATCTTTATTTAAATTGGTATTTACCCATAATTGGGAAGATCCTGAAAGTGACCACCTGGCTTTGAAGTTCAAAAGCGATGATACCGTAATGGCCATAACATCAGGGGGATGCAATGTACTGGGCTTTCTTTTATTTAATCCCGCATTGGTTTATAGTATCGACATCAATCCCACCCAATCCTTCCTGCTTGAATTAAAAATAGCCGCCATTAAAAGCCTTGATTTTGATGACTTCATTTCTTTTTCCGGGTTGAAAGCGTACGACAACCGTTTACTTTTATATGAAAAGATAAAACCGGTATTAAGTAAGGAAGCCCTTGAATTCTGGAACGGCCAGGGAAGGATCTTAAAGCGTGGATTTGTTATGAATGGAAAATATGAAGGCTTTATAAAATGGACAGGTAAATTCATGAATTTATTACAAGGCAAAAAAAGGGTAAAGGGTTTATTCAACGAAAAATCCAAAGAACAACAGGAAACTTATTTCGATGAAGTATGGGATACCAGGCGGTTTCATTATCTGTTTAAGATACTGTTCAATAAACGGATGTTGGCTAAGCGTGGGTTGGTGGCTGATTATTTCCATTTTGATGATGGCAGCCGGTCATTTGCGGAAAGTTTTTATAACCGGTCAAAAAAAGCATTCAGGAATATTCCCATAAAAGGGAATTATTTTTTATCGCTCTACCTCTTAGGAAAATACAGTCATGAAAATGAAGTTCCGGCATATTTAAAAAGAGAAAATTTTGAGATCATAAAATCAAGAATTGACAGGATACGGATCTTTACTGATGAAGCACAACACTGGATCGATTCAATGCCAGACAGCTCCATTAACTGCTTTGCTTTATCTAATATCTGCGAACTAATGAGTGAAAAAGATACCCGGCATTTATTTGAGGCTGTTTTCAGAACTGCCCGTAGTGACGCCAAAATCATTTTCCGCAACCTGATGATACCCCGTGAAGTACCGGCATCTTTATCAGGTGTGATCGTGAAGGATGAATTGCTGAGCCGGCACATATATGATAATGACCGCTCTTTTGTTTATGGAAAAGTGGCCGGTTACAATGTGTTGAAATAAGAAAATGATGCCGGTGGTTGGTAATGTTCAGATATGATACCAGTTAATAAGTTAATTTATGAAAAGACTCGTTTTTAATAAAGCAGACACCGGTTTTTATCAATCAGTTAAAACGGCTGTTGATGAATATTTCAGCAACCAGGATCTAAAAAAAACAGGTAACTGGGAATTGTATTTCAAAGCAGTCCTGTTTATTCCTTTGTCATTACTGGCTTATTTTTATTTGTTGCTTGGTCATTATTCAGCTGTTGGTGGTCTTCTGTTAAGTTTTGCTTTAGGACTGCTTTTAGCGCTGATCGCAATGAATATCATGCATGATGCCTGCCATGGTAGTTTCTCCGGAAAAAAATGGGTCAATTATACCATGGGATTAACAATGAATGCGCTGGGAAGCAACGCTTTTCTCTGGAAAATAAAACATAATATACTCCACCATACCTATACCAATATTGACGGCATAGATAATGATATAGCCCAATGGCCCATACTCCGGCAATCACCTGTACAAAAATGGAAACCCGCACATCGTTACCAGTACATGTATATGTTTCCGCTATACGGTATAAGCACAATGGTCTGGACCCTGATCTTTGATTTTACTAAATATTTTTCGAGGAAGATATCTTCGACCGAAATAAAGCATATCAGTTTAAAAGAACACCTGATATTCTGGATAAGTAAATTTTTATACCTGTTTTTTTATATCGTGGTACCGGTTGTAATGCTGGGATGGCAAAACTGGCTTACCGGATTTTTACTGGTTCATATCACCATGGGCTTCAGCCTGACAGTCATTTTTCAATTAGCACACCTGGTTGGTAACACTAATTTTGAATCCCCTGGTAAAATATCAAATGAGATCGAATCAAGTTGGCCCATCCATGAAGTTATGACGACTTCCAATTTTGCAACAGATAATAAATTCGTTAGCTGGCTTGCCGGCGGTTTAAATTTTCAGATCGAACATCATTTGTTTCCCCGCATCAGTCATGTACATTATCCTGTACTTAGTAACATCATCAGGAAAGAATGTGCCCGGTATGATCTGCCCTACCATTGTTATCCTACAGTAACCAAGGCATTCTTTTCGCATGTACGTTTTATGAAAGAACTTGGAATAGATACCCGCAAATCGACTGCAGTGTAGTTAATATCTTTTTTAAATCATTTTAGTATTCACAACATATCCCACTATGATCAGCAACATACCAAGCACCAGTACAAATATTTGTGGATTTATAGTTGTTTTTCTCTTAATTAATATCATTGCATTAACCGCACCCAGAAAAAAAATACCACTACTGATCAGAATAATTAAAGATACCCGGTTATTTACCTGTTTGGCGTATTGTAACTGCAGGTAAATTATTGTTACTGAAAGCGCTATTGTTGCGGCGGCAACAACCTTCATTAAAGCAAAAAGATATGCCCGGATCTCGGGGTTTGAGTCTTTAATCTTATGCTGAATTAATTCACAACTATTTTTTACTGAGACTGATTTATACAAATAAGACAGGCCAAATATCAAAAATATGCCTGCACCGGTTATTGTAAAAATATCTGCAACACCCAATTCCATACATTCAATTATTAATACCACCTAAACACCAAATTGTCTTAAGTGATGATCAAGATGTTTATAAGAAATAAAAGCTGATTCTTCGGGGGTTATTTTGCCTATAATATTATGTGGCTTTTTTGATAACCCTTCCGGGCCTTTCTCTAAATACATTCTTACAGCGTTTTCTAATCTCTGCCTTTCTTCTGAAAAAACGCCAACTTCTTTGATCAACACTTTTTTATCTGCCGGTAAATGTTTCGGAAATGGCTTGCTAGCCAATAATATCCTACGGGAAATACCTCTGAAAAACGTGCCCAGTATGCCTGGTTTTAATTCGATCTTACCAAAGCTGACCTGCAATGATAAATAAGTATGAGACAGCATTTGCTCAACATTCATTTTACCCCAGCGGGGTTTGGATGAAGGCTCCAATTTTGCTATCCGGTTACAGATCTCTGCGTTAACTGCGGGGTCAAATAATGTAGTCATTGTTGATTTTTTTTAATTAAATATGATATTCCTGAACCAAAATATTTTTTACTAGCCCTCAATTTAATTGATCACACGCCCATCAACCATTTCAATTATCCGGGTACATTTACCGGCAAAGTCATTATCATGGGTTACTGCAATAATGGTATTACCCTGCTCTACCAATTCGCTGAATATATCAAAGATAATAGCGGAGTTTGCGGAATCAAGATTTCCTGTAGGCTCATCAGCCATAAGAATATCGGGATCATTTATCATCGCCCTGGCTATAGCTACCCGCTGTTGCTGGCCCCCGGAAAGATTTCCTGCAAGTTTACCGGCAAAACCTTCCATTCCCATTTGTCTTAGTTTTTTCATCGCATTTTGTTCAATGGTCTTTGCATCGAACCTTTTCAATTTCAAAGCCGGTATCATTACATTCTGCAAAACAGTAAAATCCTGTAGCAGGTAATGGAATTGAAAAATGAAACCAATACTTTTTTTTCTCACATCCGCCAGTTCCTGCTCTCCCAGCCCGGTAACGGGGCATTGATTTATTTCGATCATTCCATCATAGTTTTTATCGAGGGTAGAAAGTACATACAGCAGGGATGATTTACCGCAACCGGATTTGCCAACCAGTGCTACAAATTCCGCTTTTTCTACAGTCAGCGAAATATCTTTTAATACATGAAATGGCTGGGGATCATGAAAATATTTATTGATGTTCTTTGCTGATAATACCTTTTCCATATTACTATTTATAAGCCGCGTAAAATTGTAACCGGGTCTAGTTTAGATGCTTTTAGTGAAGGCATCAGGCCTGCAATGAAAGCAGTTAAAAGCCCGAAAAGAACTCCAAAAACATAATACTTAACTTCAAATATTACAGGAAAATAATTCAGGTTAATGAGGTCACTACGGGGAAATGGCACTTTGGATAAAATATAAGACAATAAATATCCAATGGAGATCCCCGATAATGAACCAACAATGCCAATGCTGAGTGATTGCAGTGAAAAGATGGTAACAATATCCTTACCGGTAAATCCTGCAGTCTTTAAAATGGCAATGTCTTTCATTTTACTTGCAATGGTCATATTCATCGTATTATAGATCCCAAAGCCCGCCACTATAAGCAAGGCAATACTGACAACATAAGTTAAAACATTACGCACAATATTTGATGCCCTGATAGAGGAATTGGCAGTTTCCCAATCTTCTGCCTTATAATTATAACGCCTGGCAAATAACAATGCAAGATTTTTTGCATGATCCATATTTGCCAGCTTCAGCCGTATCTCAGTATAATGATCTTTATTTTTTTTAATGAGCTGTTGTGCACTCTTTATATTAATATAGGCTTTCACATTGTCGATAGTGCCTATTCCAAATTTAAAAATTCCAACAACTTTAAATAACTTATTCACGCCTGCAGCGGTTAGGAGGTTAACATCACTGCCTAATTTCAAATTCAATTTACCGGCTATGCCTGCTCCTAAAATGATCCCGTTTTCTTTACCGGCTAATTGTTCAGCCTTGCCGGCGACCATTTTTTCATTAAGACTGTATAATTTTAATTCTTCCTGTATGTTTACGCCGTCCACCATCCCGTTTAGCTGAACCTGGCCATAACTAAAAAAAACAATTGCCGATAAAACAGGAGAAACAGCTACTACCTCTTTATTATTTGTAAGACTGTTAATGATCCCCTGCACATTCTTCAAATTAACGGTAACCTGTTTCGGTTTAGGATGATGTACCATGGTCAACAGGTTGTTCGCATTTTTATAATATTCATCAGCAATAGAAGTTGAATAATTCGTTTTTACATCGTTATAAATACGTATATCAGGTGCAGACGATAACATGGCGTCCTGCAAATATTTATTAGCCCCTTTCATAAAGCTGATCATCAGGATAAACATAGCAATGCCGAATGTAACGCCCAACATTACAATTAAAGTCTGGCGCTTCCGTGAAACCAGATGCACTTTGGCAATAGAAAAGTTGATATTAGTTGTCATCGTTTATCCTTAATAAAAACAGGAGTTTTTTCATCGATCCCGCTAATGACCTCTATAAAGTCGATCCCCCTGATCCCCGGAACGATCTTTATTTTTTGGATACGATCATCTTTTTTAATGTGTACACTATCTCCTTCCAGTACAACATTAGCCGGTAATACAAGCGCCATTGACTTTCTCCGGATAATAATATTTCCTTCAACAGAATTATGAATAAAAGCGAAATCAAAAGGCTTCTTCAAGACAACTTCTACCCTGAAAGTTTGATTGGCCTCATTCATTACGGGGAATATTTTTTTTACTTCTGCTTCGTAAATGGTATCCCCGGTCATATCAGATTTTAACAACACAGGTTGGCCGGTCTTTACCCTGGTAATATCTGACTGATCTACTGACAACTCTGCCAGCCGCTTATCTTTTCCACCAAGCAGTATTAATAATTCGGACTGGCTGACAGTTTGCCCCATTTCTTTTGTGGCCTGGTAAACCAAACAATCGCAATCGCTTTTTATGAACAATTTATCTGCCCCTGGCGCAGCAGGAGACGTAGTATTAAGCATTTCATTAAGCAAAGGATTTGTTGAAACCGGGAGCCCTGCAGCTAATTTTTCTTTTTTTATTATATACAGCAGTTGGCCGTTACTTACCGTATCTCCCTCGTTTACTAATTTGCTGATTACGGTTCCGGTTTGTGAAGCATAAATACTATGTTCATTTTCGGCGATCATTTTACCGGAAGCATATACTGCTTCAATGATGTTTTTTTTTTCCTGGTAAATTTTTTGATAGTTATTACAGCCTGGCATGCCAACAATCAGGAGACAAAACAGCACTAGTTTGAAAAAATGATTTGCCTTAAATAAATGGAATAAACCGGCTACCTTTTTCAAGTTCAGGTTAATTTAAATATTTACAATTCTTTAAGGAAAAATATGCTAAGACAGTTATTTAAATCTTCGGAAACAAGTTATAAAAGAAAAATGATAAAATGTAATTTAACTTAATGAGGGTAGAGATCAGTTTCTTTGCTTCATCACCTCATACAAAACAATACCCGTGGCCACCGATACATTCAATGAATCAAAATCGCCGGTCATGGGTATTTTAAACTTTTCATCGCATATTTTTAAAAGTGCCGGATGGATCCCTTTCTCCTCCCCGCCCATTATTATAGCGCAAGGTTCGGCAAAATTTAATTCGTATGTTTTTTTTGCAGCTTTCATCTCACTGGCAAAAACCTTTATACCGTTCAGGTGCAAGTCATCCACCGTTTTCATCAGGCTGTTAACACGGCATACTGCAATCTCTTCCAATGCTCCTGCAGAAGTTAAGACAGCATCCTCATTCAATGCGCCAACCCCTTTATCGGGTATGATGATGGCATGTACGCCAAAACAAAAAGCACTTCGGGCAATGCCCCCAATATTCCTGATATCCGTAATGCCATCCAGTATTAAGAACAAAGGCACTTCTCCTTTTTCCACCACAAAGGAGATCACATCCTGCAGGTCCTGGTATTGCACTTTGGCTATCAGTGCCACACAACCTTCGTGATTGCTTACATTGAAGTTGTTCAATTTCTCAACAGGTACTTTATTAACAGGTGTTTGTGTCTTTTCGGCCAGTTTTTTTATTTCATCAATGCCTTCGCCATGTACGGTGGTTTGCAGGTAAATACGCTCCAGTTGTTTACCGGTTTGCATGGCTTCCGTGACTGCCTTACGGCCAATTACCAGTGTATTTTTTTTAGGGCGATGTTGTTGTTGACGGAAATTTTTCATTTATGAAACCTATAAGGTTTATCAAAGATAATTCTTCTTGCCAGAGACTTTTTGTAAAACCTTATAGGTTTTTATCCAATAAAAAACCATCCTGCCATTGGCGGGATGGTCTTCTCAAGTCTCCCCTTTCGGGGGAGATTTAGAGGGGGCCTTATTTTAATCCAAATACTTTCTTCACTTCCTTCACTGCATCTAATTTCTCCCAGGTAAATAATTCTACTTTCTTTTTGATGGTCTTGCCATCAGGAGAAGTGAAAGTCTTTTCAACGATCTTGTTGGTACGCCCCATATGCCCGTATGCAGCTGTTTCGCTGTACATCGGGTTACGTAATTTCAGGCGCTGCTCAATAAAATAAGGACGCATATCAAAACAGGGCATGGCCATAACCTTTTTAGCAATATCCCCATCACTCATTTTTATTTTTGATGTTCCGTAAGTAACCACATTGATGCTGGTTGGCTGTGCTACTCCAATAGCGTATGAAACCTGAACCAAAACCTCACTGCATAAACCGGCAGCCACTAAATTCTTGGCAATATGGCGTGTTGCATAGGCTGCACTGCGGTCGACCTTACTGGGGTCTTTACCGCTGAAAGCCCCACCTCCGTGTGCTCCCTTGCCACCGTAGGTATCGACAATGATCTTACGGCCTGTTAAACCCGTATCGCCATGAGGCCCACCAATTACAAACTTACCGGTTGGGTTAATATGATACTTGATCTTATTATTGAACAAATGATTGTATTTTGGATATTTGGCCTTTACCCTTGGTATAACAATATTGATAATGTCTTTTTTGATCTTTGCCAACATCTGCTCTTCTGTACCGGAAACATGTTCATCATGCTGTGTTGAAACAACAATGGCATCTATACGAACAGGCCTGTTATTGTCATCATACTCCAGGGTAACCTGGCTTTTAGCATCGGGGCGCAGGTATTTGATCTGTTTGTTCTCCCTGCGGATGGCTGCCAGTTCTATCAATATATAATGCGCCAGGTCAAGTGCCAAAGGCATATAATTATCTGTTTCATTGGTGGCATATCCAAACATCATTCCCTGGTCACCGGCCCCCTGCTCTTCTTTTTTCTTACGGTCAACACCCTGGTTAATATCGGCCGATTGCTCGTGAATGGCAGACAGAATACCGCAGGAATTGGCTTCAAACATATAATCACTAACCGTATAGCCAATTTTACGGATCACGCCACGGGCAATTTCCTGAACATCCAGGTAGGCTTTGCTTTTTACCTCCCCGGCCAAAATTACCTGTCCGGTGGTTACCAGTGTTTCGCAGGCCACTTTACTTTGCGGATCAAAGGCTAAAAAATTATCAATTAATGCATCACTGATCTGGTCAGCAACTTTATCAGGATGTCCTTCACTTACTGATTCTGATGTAAATAAATATGGCATGTATTTTTTTTTAAGATGGCAAAGATAAGGTTGTATAGGTTAAAGAACAAAGTCCTCCCGTTTTTTAAGGAGGACTTATTAACTATCTTAATATAAAGTTATTAAAGTTTTGAATAAACAATTCGAAGTTTCATTTTATAATTAGGATTGGAACCACTTCCTATCCTTACCCTTCCAAGAGCGATGTTATTACTGAAAGGAACATAAGTTCCTGAATATTGCGGATATATCAGATTAAAAGGAGCATACAGGCGCAGATCATAATTGTATGTACGTTTGGTTACGATCTGTTGTACATGCCTTGAAATATTAAAATTGTAATAGGTTATCTGGTTACCAAACAAATCTGCTTTACGCCTTTTATAGCCCCCAAAATAATTAAAATCTATACTTGGATTACCAAGTGGAAGAAAATAATTACCGGATGTAAAATCAGGGTCGTATGACTGAGACGGGCTTAAATCGAAATAAACAGGTTTCCATTTATTCGTACCGGTATCTTTCAGATCTATATAAAGAAAATTAGGTGCATACAGTTTTTCATCCAATACAGGATCAGTAGGTATCTGCTCAATAATTATTTCTGCACGGTGAATGATACGGTTTGATAAACCGGCTATTCCGGGAATATTAAGATTTACATAAGAACCGGGGGCCGCTTGTAAAAAAAGCTCATCCGGCGTTGGTGATGATATCCTGGCACCGGTACGGTTACGGATAATATTATTGACGGTATTGGACAGCGGTTTATTAGAGGCCGGGCCCGTAAAAGTAGAATTCAGAATCAAAGAAGTATAAACGGAATCAATTTTTCCTTTGTTTTTTCTTTTATAATGAATTTCAATCTTGGTTGCGGTATCTGCAATATTAGCATACATTAACCCGTTCCCGATCCCGCTAGCCATCACCGCGATCCCGTTATAAAACCGCCGGTATATTGAATCCGAATAAAATGCATTATTAGATGCATTGGCAGCTATACTGTCCCTGCCGAACAATTGATTTGCCCAACTCTGATTAAGTTTGATCCTGATCTGGTTTCTAACCGAATCCCTTCCATTGCTAAACTTTATATAATTACCCAGTTTGGTTACATCTATATCAGCACTACCCAGTACTGCACCCAGAGTTGGCTGGTAGTTGGAAGGATTACTTTTATTAATTGAATCAATCCCAAAAGTAATATCATTTACTTCTCTTACTTCCAGGTGTACCGGGGTTGTACTGTCGCCCCAAAAACCTTTGTATTTTATACAGAGTACAATGGAGTCAAGGCCTAAACCGGGTCCGGTAATCGTATCCATGGCATTTCCAAGGTAATAGGGATAAAATGGTGGTTTCAACTGCATAAAAATGTGTGCACTTGTTGTACCAAATAAGGGATCATAGTTAATGGCACCTAAGGCAAAATCTTCTGTTCTGTTAATGTATGTAGAATCAGAAAAAAGGCCCTGTGTAGTATTGATCAAAAGTGTATCCGCAAATGTATTTACATTGTCAACGGCCGGCAACAGGTCGCTGCCAATATCGGTAGTATCCAGTTTGGTACAATTCAAATTGAATAATGAAAATAATACTACAGCAGGAAAAGCTATGGGTAGAATACGTTTTTGCACAATAATAATTTTATGAAATACGGTTAGTTTTTCTATTTGGCAAGGTCGGTATATAATTGCAAATAGTCTGTTAAATCACTTTCCGCATCATACTTTATTATTTTTTTTCCTTTCACTTTTCCAAATTCGTCGATCAGTTTTTTATCTACTTTCTCAGAAGCAAACGTTATCGCATCTGCATAAGTGGCGCCCCCTTTAAACATAGCCAGGTTATTGATTTCTTTAAATGGCTCCAGTTCTTTTTTTGTAACATAATCATTGATGGTTGCCATTTTTAAAAAATCTGTTCCCAGCTTTTCTTTAAATGTGGCCTGGCCAATGCTGTAAATTATTTTACTGTTGCTGAATACAGGCTCCTTTTTATAGGCATTTTTTATGAACATCGGTATTAACCCGGTCATCCAGCCACTGCAGTGAATAATATCCGGAGGCCAGCCGAATTTTTTTACCGTTTCCAAAGCCCCTTTACAAAATAGAACAGTTCTCAGTCCATTATCATCAAACCATTTGTCCTTTTCATCATGAAAAATTGATTTTCTTTTAAAATAATCCTCATTATCCAGGAAATATATCTGAAGCCGTGCATTGGGCAAAGAAGCCACTTTTATTACCAGTGGATAATCATCATTATCAATAGAAACATTGATGCCGGATAACCGGACCACTTCATGCAAACGGTGCCTTCTTTCATTAATTACACCAAAGCGGGGCATTATACACCTTACCTCCATACCGCTGTCATTCGATTTTATAGCCAGTTTATTCACAATTTCGGCAAAATCTGTCAGTTCAAGGTAGGGCGACATTTCGTTGGCAATGAATAAAATTCTTTTCTTTGTAGACATTTACGCTTAGTTTGTAACAGTTATTAGTTTTTAAACGGAGTGCAAAACTAAGCTATTTTTTTGTGAAAATTAGATTACACAAGCATTTGAAGCCAAATTCAATCTATTATGATCCTCTTTAAGAAAGCAAAGGATATCTCTGAGTACCTGTTAAAAATCAAAAGTTCAGGCAGTTCCATTGGCTTTATTCCCACTATGGGTGCCCTTCATCCCGGACATATTTCGTTACTCCAATCTTCAAAAAAAACGGATACTACATCTGTCTGCAGCATTTTTGTTAACCCAACCCAGTTTAATGACAGTAAAGATTTTGAAAATTATCCTTCAACCATGGAGACTGATATTGACCATTTGGAAAAAACAGGTTGCGATGTTTTATTTCTGCCATCCGTTTCAGAAATGTATCCCGAAGGAACAGGCACTTTTAAAAGATATGAACTTGGTTACCTTGAAACTGTTTTAGAAGGTAAATACCGGCCGGGGCATTTTCAGGGCGTATGCCAGGTGGTATACCGTTTATTGAATATTATTCCAACAGATCATTTATACCTGGGCCAAAAGGATTACCAGCAATGTATGGTGATCAAAAAGATGATAGAACTTACTCATTTTAAAACGGAAATAACCATTTGTCCCACCCTTCGTGAAGCGGAAGGGCTTGCCATGAGCAGCAGGAATACAAGACTTTCAAAAATGGACAGAAAAAAGGCATTAAAAATATTTGAAACCTTATCTTTTTTAAGATCCCATATCAAACCCGGTGATCTGCAGGGCATACAGGAAAGTGCAATACAAATATTAACCGCTGAAGGTTTTAAAATAGATTATATAGAAATAGCAGATGCAGACACGTTGGAACTTTTAAACAGTTGGGATGGAAAAAGACCAACCGTTGCGTTAATCGCCGCTTTTTTAGAAAAGGTACGCCTGATTGATAATATGCTTTTATAATTTAAACGTCATTGTGAACGTAGTGAAGCAATCTCCTATTTAGAAGATCACTTCGGTCATCCCTCCCTCGTAATGACGTTTCAAAACTTTTTTTACAATGATTCCTGTCGTAATTTGTAACCGATTATGCGTAAACGGTTTTTCACCATACTACAATACATTATTTTTTTAGGAGCTGGCATTTTTCTCGTTTGGTGGAGTGTTCATAAACTTTCGGACCATGATTATTCAGAATTTATCAATGCCATAAAAAATGCCAATTATTACCTTTTGATCCCTGTATTTCTGATACTGATGGCAAGCCATTTAAGCAGGGCTGTACGCTGGAAAATTTTAATGGAATCAATGGGATATAAGCCCAGATTCAGCAATACATTTTGTGCCGTAATGATCGGTTATCTTGCCAATTTTGCTTTTCCCAGGCTGGGAGAAGTTTTAAAATGCACCCTGCTTGGTAAATATGAAAAAGTACCACCCGATAAATTAGTGGGTACCATACTTATTGAAAGAGCAGTGGACCTGCTTTCGTTTTTTATAGTTATTATCATTTCCCTGTTAACACAGGCTAAAGTTGTGGGCACTTACGCAAGTGCTGCTTTTGATAAATACTTCCTGAAACAGAATTATGCGGTTACCTTTTTTAAAATTACGGTTATGCTGTCTGCAATAGCAGTCCTTTTTTTTGTAGCCGGATATATTTTTAAAAAATATACCCATATAAAATTGATACAAAAAATAAGAGGCATTTTCAATGGGATCAGAGAAGGATTAATGAGTGTTAAAAAACTGCAGAATAAATGGCTTTTTATTTTTCACAGTGTGGTCATCTGGTCATGCTACCTTGGCGGAACATATTTAGGATTTCATGCCATTCAGGAAACGGCGGGATTACCGGTTTTAGCTGCGTTCCCGGTTTTGGTTTTTGGAACAGTGGCTATGATCATTACGCCGGGTGGTATCGGGTTATATCCGGTATTTTTAATGGAGGCCATGCTGTTATACGACATACCTGAAAGCTATGGTACCGCTAATGGCTGGTTACAATGGTCGGCCCAGTTTTTTTTAATTCTGATAGTTGGGTTCATATGTTTATTGATATTGCCTTACCTAAATAAATCCAAAAATGAAATCAGTAAGCAGCATACCCAATAAAATTTTTAACATAAACGGTTTAATTCACCAGTTAAAACGCTGGCGGCTGCATAATAAAAAAATTGTGTTTACCAATGGCGTATTTGACATTTTGCACGAAGGCCATATTGCTTCATTAAGTGAAGCCGCATCATTTGGAGATATTCTCATCGTTGGAATGAATACCGATGCATCGGTAAAAAGATTAAAAGGAGAAAACCGGCCCGTCAATAATGAAAATTCCAGGGCCTTATTACTTGCTGCTCTGGTAATAACGGATGCCGTAATCCTGTTTGAAGAAGATACTCCTTTGAATCTTATAATCACCCTGATGCCGGATGTACTGGTAAAGGGCGGAGATTATACATTGGAACAGATCGTTGGTGCTAAAGAAGTAATTACCAATGGCGGCGAAGTAAAGATAGTACCCATTTTAAAAGGCTTTTCTACAACAGGAATAATTGAAAAAATGAAAGCCGGAGTTTAAAATCCTTTTGAGAATAATTCATGCAAATTTAATATTGCATCGGGCTATGTTTTATACACAGCCTTTAACTTCGCCACATTTATTTAAAAATATAAGAAGCTTGACTAAACGAAAAATCATTTTCAGGGATATCAGCTGGCTTTCCTTTAATGCCCGGGTGCTGCAGGAGGCGGCAGATAAAACTGTTCCGCTAAGAGAACGTATCCGCTTTCTCGGTATCTTCTCCAATAATCTGGATGAATTTTTCAGGGTAAGGGTTGCCACGTTGAAACGGATGATCGGATACGGCAATAAATCCAGGATGCATCTTGAAATTTCTCCGGACGCCATCCTTGAAGAAATACAGGAAATAGTGATTGAACAGCAAAGCGAATTCGAACGCATCTGGAATGAAATACTGCGAGAACTGAAAAAAGAAAAGATACACCTGATCAACGAAATGCAGTTGAACAAAACACAACAGGCTTTTGCACTGAATTATTTTAATGAAGAGATACGAAGCAATATCATTCCCTTAATGATCGAAAGCATTCAGGACTTTCCCGTACTGAATGACCGGTCTATTTACCTGGCCTGTAAACTTTCCAAAAAAGATAAAAGCATTCCACAAAAATTTGCCCTCGTTTCGGTACCCACCAGGCGATTATCCAGGTTTATAATATTGCCTTCTAAAACGGCTGAAAAGCATATTATCCTGCTGGAAGACATTATCCGCTTTTGCCTGCCCCATATTTTTTCCTTTTTTGGTTATGATACTTTTTCATCTCACATTATTAAAGTTACCCGTGATGCAGAGATTGACATTGACAATGATATAGAGACTTCCCTCATTCAAAAAATTGAAAAGGGATTAAAGAACCGGAAAAAAGGGAAACCGGTAAGGTTTGTCTTTGATAAAACCATCAACCCTTTCCTGTTAACTTACTTGGTGAGGCGTATGGAACTACAGAAAAAAGATAACCTTATACCGGGTGGGCGTATTCATAATTTTGTTGATTTTATGAATTTTCCCGAATCCGTTTTTACCCATAAAAGCCTTCGTAAAAAACCCTTTATTCACCCGGCCTTAAAAAATGTAACCAGCTTAAACAAGGTTATTTTAAAAAAAGATGTGTTGTTAAACCTTCCTTATCATTCTTTTGATTCGGTGATAGACCTGTTGAGGGAAGCCGCCATTGACCCGGATGTTATAAGCATTAAAATAACCTGTTACCGTTTGGCCGACCGTTCTAAAGTAATAAATACACTTACGAATGCCGTACGCAATGGTAAACTGGTAACAGCCGTGCTGGAACTGCGTGCCCGTTTCGACGAAGAAGCCAACCTGGAATGGAAAGTTGAACTGGAAGAAGCCGGGGTAACCGTTTTACTGGGTGTGCCCAACATGAAAATACACGCCAAGCTTTGCTTAATAAAAAAGAAAGTGAATAACCGTACCATCCACTATGGTTTTGTAAGTACAGGTAACCTCAATGAAAAAACGGCAAAGGTTTACGGCGATACCTGCCTGCTTACATCCGACCGCAATATCATGGCCGACGTAAACCGGATCTTTAATTACCTGGAGCAACCCAGAACCAGGATCCAGTTACTGTTCGAATGCAATACACTTATTGTAAGCCCTACCGACATGCGTACCCAACTGCTGCATCTCATTAACAAAGAAATAAAGGCAGCCACGGAAAAAAAGCCGGCATTTATTATCCTCAAATTAAATTCGCTAAGCGATGAAATGCTTATCAATAAATTATATGAAGCTGCCAAAGCAGGTGTGGAGATCAAATTGATCATTAGAGGGATATTTTGCATGCTTACCGAAAACAAAAAATTCAAAATACCTATACAGGCCATCAGTATTGTGGATGAATACCTGGAACATGCAAGGGTGATGATCTTTCATAACGGCGGTAAAGAAAAAACATTTATTTCATCTGCCGACTGGATGGTGAGGAATATTGACCACCGGGTGGAAGTGGCTTGCCCCATATTTGAAAAAGCCATACAGCAGGAACTGAAGGATATTTTGCAGATACAGCTTAAAGATAATATTAAAGCCAGGATGCTCGATAATGAACTGGCCAATCAATATGTAAACCCCCGGAATACAAAAAAAATACGCAGCCAGGTGGAGACTTATAATTACCTCTACCGCAAATCTCTGTAAATGTTAATCCGTGAATTCATTAACCAACCCGCCTTGGACACCTTTCGACAAGCTCAAGGTGACAAAGGCTGACAGCTTTTTGTCTTGATTGTCATACTGAGCCTGTCGAAGTGTTGGCAAGCAAGACAAAAAGCGGCTTTAATAAAAGAAAACATTTTTATCGCACAACACTTAAACGTTAATCCGTAAATTCGTTTTTACGGACTAACTACTTAACCAATTAACGGATTAACTACTTTGAAACTGGCAGCCATAGACATAGGAAGTAACGCAGCAAGGCTGTTAATTACAGAAGTTATCACCGACGGAAAGAATGATCCCGTTTTTAATAAACTCAATTTAGTAAGGGTACCCCTTCGTTTGGGATTTGAAGTGTTTGAATCCGGTATTATACCAAAAGAAAAAATTGGAATGATGCTGCAGACCATGAAGGCTTTTAAACATTTAATGAATGCCTACGAAGTAAAAAAGGTAATTGCCTGTGCCACCAGCGCCATGAGGGATGCTAAAAATGCAGACGACATCATCCGCAAAATAAAATTAGAAACAGATATCAGCATTGAAGTGATCAGTGGTGATAAAGAAGCCGGATTGGTTTTTGAAAACCATATTGCCGAAACACTGGACAAAGAGCACAGTTATATGTACATTGACGTAGGCGGCGGCAGCACGGAACTTTCTTTTTTCAGTAATGGCAAACTCATTTTTAAGGAATCATTCAATATTGGCACCATACGTTTGTTACAAAACCTGGTCAATGATAAAACCTGGGAAGTGATGAAAGAGATCATCAAAACAGTAACCCGCGGACAAAAAGAAGTAATGGCCATTGGCAGTGGCGGTAATATCAACAAAATTTTTTCTTTGAGCAAACGGAAGGACGGTAAGCCGTTAAGCCTTGAATTGCTTAAAGATTATCATAAAGAATTAAGCAGTAACAGCCTTGATGATAGAATTAAACTGTACAGTTTAAGGCCCGACAGGGCTGATGTAATCGTACCTGCACTTCTCATTTATATTAATGCCATGCGCTGGGCAGGAGCTACTGAAATGTATGTACCTAAGATTGGTTTGGTAGATGGGTTGATACGTCATTTGTGGGAGGAGGTGAAGTGACATTTAATTTCAACTAAAATACATAAACACAATATGTTTTGCTGATTATTGTACCGGAAACCTCAGTAAAATCATACCCCATGACCCGTAAAATTATATAAAATATTAAAGCCTAATTAAATATCGGTTATCAATAATTTTCTTTCTACATTTACATCCTCATTGCTCCCGGGATTTGTTTTATTCTAACGCAGAGCCAACTCCACCCAGCACCATCTGTTAATTTAAAACAAGTATTATGTCAGTCCATAAAGAAATAAAAAAAGTAACCACCAATACGTTGCAGAAAATGAAAGCTGCCGGAGAAAAGATCTCCATGATAACAGCCTATGATTTTTCTTTTGCTAAGATCTTTGATGCTGCCGGTATAGACATCATCCTTGTTGGCGACAGCGCCAGTAATGTTATGGCGGGCCATGAAACCACCCTGCCTATCACCCTTGACCAGATGATCTATCACGCCCAAAGCGTGGTAAGGGGTATTGACCGTTGTTTGGAGGTGGTGGACATGCCTTTTGGCTCTTATCAATCCAATTCAGATATTGCCCTGGCCTCTGCCATAAAAATAATGAAAGAAACCGGCGGCCATTCCGTAAAACTGGAAGGTGGTAAAGAAGCGCTCGATTCGGTCTCAAAAATTGTAAGTGCTGGTATTCCGGTGATGGGCCATTTGGGATTAACACCTCAAAGCATTTATAAATTTGGTACCTACAATGTAAGGGCAAAAGAAATAGATGAAGCAACCAAATTAAAAAAAGATGCTTTATTACTGCAGGAAGCTGGTGCCTTTGCAGTGGTGCTGGAAAAAATTCCGGCTACATTGGCAAAGGAAGTAAGCGAAAGCCTGCACATACCAACCATTGGTATCGGCGCAGGCGGCCATTGCGACGGCCAGGTTTTAGTTATGCATGATATGCTGGGTATCAATACCGAATTCAAACCCCGTTTTTTAAGACAATACCTGAATATGTATGAGCAGATTGATGGTGCCGTAAAAAAATATATTGAGGATGTTAAAAGCAAAGACTTTCCTAATGAGACGGAGCAGTATTAACAGTTGGCAATTACCGGTTGGCAGCCAGGCCCCTGCTTTCAGAAAGGCATTCACAATTCAGGAGCCGTTAACTGCCAACTACCTGTTGCAAACTGTTCTTCGTAACTTACAGCCCTGAAATTTTTATCACTATCAATTTAATAAGCATGAAATTTTTAAAGGCATTAAAAATACAATCCACTAATACCGGTGTTTCTACCGGGTTAAACGGGATAAAAAGTAACGGGGAAAAATTATTTTCCTATTCGCCAGTTGATGGCAAACTGATCGCTTCGGTCAATGGTGCTGATAAAAAAAGTTATGAAGCGGTCATTAAAAAAGCGCAATCTGCTTTTTTGGAGTGGCGTAAATGGCCGGCACCAAAACGAGGTGAGTTCGTAAGGCAGATCAGTGAAGAATTAAGAAAAAATAAACAGGATCTTGGCCAGTTGGTCAGTTATGAAATGGGTAAGAGTTTACAGGAAGGTTTGGGAGAAGTGCAGGAGATGATCGATATCTGTGATTTTGCCGTTGGCCTCTCCCGCCAGTTACATGGGCTAACCATGCACAGCGAAAGGCCCGGTCACAGGATGTATGAACAGTATCACCCGCTGGGAATAGTTGGCGTAATATCGGCCTTTAATTTCCCGGTAGCCGTATGGAGTTGGAATGCTGCTTTGGCCTGGGTTTGCGGTGATGTATGCGTGTGGAAGCCCAGTGAAAAAACCCCTTTATGTGCTATTGCCTGCCAGAACATAATTCAATCTGTTCTTAAAAAAAATAATATTCCTGAGGGAGTATCTAATATCATTATCGGGGGAAGGAATGTTGGAGAATGGATGAGTAATGATACTGGAATTCCTTTGGTTTCTGCAACAGGCAGCACAAGAATGGGCAAGGCTGTTGGTGCGGCTGTTGGTCAGCGTTTGGGAAGGAGTTTACTGGAACTGGGCGGCAACAATGCTATTATTATATCGCAAAATGCTGATCTGGATATGGCATTGATCGGTGCCGCATTTGGTGCAGTAGGTACGGCAGGGCAACGTTGTACCTCAACCAGGCGATTGATCATTCATGAAAAAGTATATAACAAATTCGTTGAAAAGTTAGTGAATGCCTATAAGCAAATGAAAATAGGTAACCCGTTAAATGAAAAAAACCATGTAGGCCCTTTGATCGATAAGGACGCCGTAAAAATGTACCTCGATTCCATTGAAAGATGTAAAGCAGAAGGCGGAAAATTTATTGTTGAGGGCGGCGTACTTAAGGGGAAGGGATTTGAGAGTGGTTGTTATGTGAAGCCATGTATTGCCGAAGCAAAAAATAGTTTTGCCATAGTTCAGCATGAAACATTTGCCCCCATTTTATACCTGATGAAATACAAGACATTGGATGAAGCCATTGCTTTACAAAACGGGGTACCCCAGGGCTTATCTTCTTCGATCATGACCGGCAACCTGATGGAAGCAGAGCAGTTTTTATCCCAGGCCGGCAGTGATTGCGGTATTGCCAATGTAAATATCGGGACCTCGGGAGCCGAGATCGGAGGAGCTTTTGGAGGAGAAAAAGAAACCGGTGGCGGTCGTGAAAGCGGAAGCGATGCATGGAAAGTATATATGCGCAGGCAAACCAATACCATTAATTACAGCACACAACTTCCTTTGGCACAGGGAATAAAATTTGGGGAGTAATTTTATTTGATAA
>JANOGE010000189.1:0-4121 GCA_031414035.1 Chitinophagaceae bacterium
CATTCACATTCGGCGCTTTCCTGATCAGTTATGGCACTATTCGGTTTAGTGTAAATCACTGGGCCGACCCTAACCATGTATTTAATGCCTTTCCTTTTGCAGGCCATGCAAACCTGCCGCTGGCATTTGTAAGTTTGATGACCTTTATCCTCATCTTCAGTTCTGTAACCATGGTGTTGGCAGTACATGAAGGACATAAAATGAACAGGAAAGGCGTGGAAAAATATATGGTTCTAACCATTCTCGGAGGACTTGCTTTCCTTGGTTGCCAGGCCTGGGAATGGACACACATGATCACCGGAGACCATGCCGTTTTAGTAAATGGACAAATTGAACACTGGGGTACTACAGTAACCAGAAATCCATGGGGTGTGGAAACGATGCATAACGGCGCTATGGTGGCTACACCGGGCCCTATTGCTTTTGGCGGATACTTTTTTGGTATAACCGGATTCCACGGATTCCACGTATTTAGCGGGGTAATTATTAACCTGGTTATGCTAATAAAAACAAGACTGGGACATTTTGATCAGCGGGGCCATTATGAAATGATTGAAAAAGCAGGATTATTCTGGCTCTTTGTTGACCTGGTTTGGGTATTTGTATTTCTTTGCTTTTATCTTGTTTAAAATTATAATGTAATTTATTAAAAAATAATTATGAGTTCACAACTATCATCCCCCGAAATAACACATGCTCCGGAACATGCATCCGGAACATCACGGATATGGAAAACATTTTGGGTTTTATCTGCATTAACGATCATTGAACTGGCCCTGGGTTATTTCTTATATTTTAAGCATGGTCATTTAGCTTACGGGTTTACGCTCTCTACTAAATTGCTGATTGCTGCATTAACACTGGCCAAGGCGTATTATATCGTTTCCATTTTTATGCACCTGGGCGATGAGATCAGGAATATGATCATGACCATAATTGTTCCACTGATGTTGTTTATCTGGTTCATTGCCGCATTTCTCTGGGATGGCAACAGCTGGAAAACATTGCGGAACACCAATGCCGGCAGCAGTCCTGCACAAACAGAACAGCACACACCTGCAGCTATAGATAAAGATGCAAAAAAATAAGTAATGTTTTTAAAGAAAATAATTAACCATCCGTCAGCTGGCGGATGGTTTTGTTTTTAAGTGAATTGGATTTCATTGATGTAAATTTGCCCGGTAACAGAAAAAATATGAGTAAGAAAGCACTATTAGCTCTGATGCTTGCTACAGTAATGCCGCTGGCAGGATATTTTATAGTAAAACAGTACAGCAGGAACACCGTGCATATGCCTGGCAGGTATTTTGAGCCCGACAGCGTTATGGTATCTGAAAAGAACGGAAAAATGGTTACAGATACGGTTTGGCACAAAGTAAAGAACATAGAATTTACCAACCAGCTTGGAAAAAAAGTTTCATTGAATGACCTGAAAGGAAGGATTTTAGTGATTGATTTCTTTTTTACAAGGTGCCCCAGCATTTGCCCGGGCCTTGCCCGGAGTATGAAGCGGCTTCAGGATTCATTTGTAAAAAACGACAGCATTGTACATTTCATTTCTATAAGTGTTGATCCTGAGCATGACTCTGTACCACAACTGCGGAAATTTGCCGATCGTTTAAATGTAAACCATGATACCTGGTGGTTTGTAACCGGTGATAAAAAAGAAATTTATGACTTTGCCTTTAATGAACTGAAAGCAAGCCTTGCCGATAGCCAGGCTGATACAGCTTTTCTTCATACTGAAAACTTTTTTTTACTGGACAGCAGCCGGATCGTTCGGGGATGGTATAATGGATTTGATACGGTAAAACAAGCCCAGCTGGTCAGAAATATACCTTTACTAATGCTGGAAAAAGACAGGAAAGCGCCTTCTGTTTTCCGTAAATTTATACCCATACTGCCCATCATATTTATCGCTATCGCGATTGTGTTTATAGGGGTATTCATTTTCAACCGGAAAAAAAATAAACAGGAGAACCCAATCTAAAAAATTCTATGATACAGGCAACGCTGAAAAAAAATGATAAAAAAGCAAAATATTTTATTTATACGGTTTCATTCGTAGTATTTACCGCAGTGGTGATGTTAAGTAAATATAAATTAAATGTTGAGCCGGGTTTTGATGTGCATGTTTTTGCCAAAGCAAATGCCATTATTAATTCTATGGTAGCTGTATTACTTTTAGCAGGTCTGCTGACTGTAAAACAAAAAAAATATGAATGGCATAAAAAAATAATGCTTGCTGCCATTAGTTTATCTGTATTGTTTTTACTCTCATATATTGGCCATCATTTACTGGCCGGCGAAACAAAATTCGGAGATACAAACCATGACGGTATAATAAGTATTGATGAAAAATTACTGGCTGGCAATTTACGCCTGGTTTATTATCTTGTTTTATTAACACATATTCCGCTGGCGGCAATTATACTTCCCTTTATTCTATTTACCGCATACCGGGCACTTACCGGGGAGTATGATAAACATAAAAAATGGGTTAGAATTACCTGGCCGGTTTGGTTCTATGTGGCCGTTACGGGAGTTATTATTTATTTAATGATCAGCCCGCATTACCATTAAACCGTTCAATCATGAAAAAGGCTGCTGCTTTTTCTGTTTTAAAAACAGTACACCTGGCCATGCTTTTTGGGCAACTCCTGTTTATTTCGATTTTGTTTTATTTGGTTTACAGCAAAAAAGCAATACCACCTCTTGCCGAACAGGATAGAATATTTCAGGTTATTGCAATATTATTTGCAGGACTGGCATTTTTTATAGGGTTTAATATTTTTAAGAAAAGGCTGGCTGTAATACGGGATACGGTACATCTTACCACAATGGAAAAATTTGATAAATACCGTTCGGCATGTATTATACAATGGGCTTTGCTGGAGGGG
Organism: Chitinophagaceae bacterium; assembly: GCA_031414035.1. Lineage (GTDB taxonomy): Bacteria > Bacteroidota > Bacteroidia > Chitinophagales > Chitinophagaceae > Ferruginibacter. The sequence goes on from JANOGE010000189.1 coordinate 2,901, forward strand.
GCTGCTTTATTTTGTGGTATCTGTTTCTTTCTTACCGGGAACTATGCTTTTTTAGCATTAGCTGCCCTGCTCATTCTTTTCTTTGCTATGCAGGTCCCACATAAAAATAAAACGGCCCAGCAATTGGGGCTGGGTACTGACGATATAGATGCGTTATAATGGCTCTACTATGATCTTTGCCGGACTCAAATAAACAATTTTAATCAAAACCACATCGTTTAAATTAATCCCTTCTTTAAAAGGCAGTTTAGCCTGTATCTTATCATTTATCACATTTAAATAAATGCCGTGGGGCGTGATCTTATAAACCTTTGCCTCAACAGGAGTGTTAGCCTTGTTAAGTTTTACTGCGGAGTAAAATTCCGGAATATATTTGTTGTTATACAGCTTTGCGGTAATTTTTTCTTTCTTTTCAAGGTCTTCCAGCATAAATGTTACCGCTTCATTCAATTCATTTTCGGATGGTTTAATTTGCCACGGGGAGAGGGGAACGGGAAAAAAAAGATAGCTGTCCATTTCCTTTACAAAATATCTGTCATCAACAATCTTTAAGTAACCAATAAAATTATTTTCTGTTTTGGCTTTATTCAGCAGAACGTCTAATGCAGTGTTATATAAATACTGAATATTTTCGGCAATCATTTTATCGCCCCTGGCCGTAAGCCTTACTGTAAAATTCACCATATCGCCAATATGAAAAACATGGGGCTTTTTAATAATACCGGCTTTCTTCAAATTGATCTGGGTTTTATCATCAACAACAGCATTAATAACTTTCTTTTTTCCGTTTACTTCATATTCGATCATCACGTATTTTTTTTCGTGATTAACAAAGGAAACCCTGCCCTGTAAAATAGTATTACCCATGATTATAAACTTAATTCAGTTAACGGGTCCCAAAATCTTTTTTTGAAATCAACAACCGTATCATTTTTTACATCAACACCATCTTTTTTCAGTAATTCTTCCATGGCAGCAGGAGTAGAAAAATGATGTTTGCCGGAGAGAAAACCATTCCTGTTTACTACACGTTGTGCGGGCACTTTGGGTTTTACAGTGTGAGCCGCATTCATTGCCCAGCCAACCATACGGGCACTTAGTTTAGTACCACGGCCACCAAGCCCTGCGTTCACAGAGCCGGCGCGGCGACTGCGACGACAATGCCCAGGCCGAAAACCGACTAAAGGTTGTGGGTGCCGCTGGGCCCGCCTCAAAACGGAG
>JANOGE010000190.1:0-8531 GCA_031414035.1 Chitinophagaceae bacterium
TTTTTCAATACAACAGCTACCAGCTGTATAATGTTATTGCCAACGACTATAATGATACCTGGAGCCAGGTATTTGCAGCTACCATAAAAAATTGCCGCCTAATGAGGCAAAAGTCTTTTGAGATCAACAACCGCAGGTTAGCGGGTGTGGCACAGGTTATAGAAGCACATGCTGCCGGTACAGCATTGGCGTTGTGGGGAGATATTCCTTACAGCCAGGTATATAACGAGAGTTATCCTAACCCGGCATATGAACCACAGGCCAAAATATATGATTCATTGCAGGTATTGCTGGACAGTGCGATCAGCAACCTGAATTCTTCATCATTTATAAGCTTTGCCGCACAGGATATTATTTACCAGGGTGATAACATTAAATGGAGACAGGCAGCCTACACATTAAAAGCCCGGTATTATTTACAAACAAAGCAATATGCCTTAGCGTTGGCAGCTGCACAAAACGGTATTAGTGCCGCAGTAAATAATATGGTGATGACGCATATTGATAATGCAAATGGATCAAACCTGTATTCACAGTTTACAATAGATGAAAGACCTGGATTTATGAATGCTGCAGGAACTTATGCTGTTTCTGTTATTAACCCCGGAGGTGCCAAATACCGGGGTAATACCAAAACAAATGAAACAGGCAGGTACCGGTATTTATATAAAAGCGGAACCGATATTAATAATAGTAATGTAGGCGGGGCTTTTTACAAAACCACCGCATTCCCTTTAATTACCTATGCTGAAAACCTGTTGATACAAACTGAATGTGATTACAGATTGAGTGGATTTATTGCCGGCCTCAACCGTTTAAATACGTACCGTGCCTGGCTTAATACAGGTGCACATCTAAGCAGCACGTATGCAGTTGCCGGAACGTACAGGTATGATCCTTACTTAGCCGCTGATTTTAATACCGGCGGTATTGAAAATTCAAACAATCCTTTTGTTACTTATGCATTAACTGCCAATGCTGCAGGTATTGTTACCGGCCCCGGAGCTGCTTCAATTACACCGGCCAATGTAACTACTACCGGTTTTTCGGTACCTGTTTACAGAAGTTTAGGTATGAAATTAACAGGCAATGCCAATGGCGACAGTACAACAACTAATCCTAACTGGGCCGCTGAAGGAACGGCTACTACGGTAAACACCACTTTTTCCGGTATTACTTTCAATAACACAACCCGCTATGTACAATATAATATTACAACTGCTGCAGGCTCAACATTTGCCATGCAGAATATTTCATTGCCGGTAACGGTAACCGGTGCAGGAACCTTACATGCAGCAGTTGCCTATTCAACCGATAATTGGGCCACATTTACTTATCTCACCCCCGGCGGAATTGGCGGGGAAGCAATAAGCAGTGCAATACCATTATCTGTAGGATTAGGTGCCGCTGTACCTTTAACCAGTAACCGGTTTTCGGTGAGGTTAATTATCTGGAGAAAATTTGCATCCGTTGGAAACTATGCTTCTGCGAATGTCGGAAGTACCTTTTTTACTTTATCAACAATCCCGCCTGCATCATCTTTAACTCCCGACCAGGCTTTGCTGAGAGAAATTTTAGAGGAACGTTATGTCAGTTTCTTTGGGCAGATAGAAGGCTTTAATGATATGAGAAGGACGCAAAATGAAACCCTTGTTCGGGTACCTGTTCTTCCAAATACAGGCACACAATTGCCACAAAGGTTTTTGTATCCGCAAAGTGAGATAGACAGGAATACATCAACGCCAGGCCCTATTCCCGGGATCTTTGTTCGTACACCTGTTAATCAATAACAGTTACATTAAACCGGGGCAAGAGGGGATATGTTATTTTTTTATTGGTATACATCTTAGCAAAACCATATTTTATGTTGCTGAAAAGAATATTGATTTTTTTACCGGTTATTTTTAACCTGTCGTGCAAAGCACAGCAGGTAATAACATTGTACACAGGCACAGCACCTTTTTCATTGCCTGTTGAAGACAACGAAAGTTCAGCAAAATCAACAAGCGGTAATGGAAGGTTTTTTGTAACTAATGTAACGCGGCCAACGCTAACCGTTTACCTGCCCAAAAAATCAAATGCATCGGGCACTGCGGTGATCATTTGTCCGGGTGGAGGCTATAACCGGTTATCTATAGAAGATGGGGGTTATGAAGCGGCCAAAGTATTGGCAGATGCAGGAATAGCAGCCTTTGTTTTAAAATACCGAACCCAGCGTGACTCCGCTTATACCGATTACAGGAACGTTCCTTTTTCAGATTTAAAACAGGCAACAGCTATTGTTTACAACAATGCAGCAAAATGGCATATTGATACAGCTCATATAGGCATCCTGGGATTTTCTGCCGGAGGACATCTTACCACAATGGCAGCAACAACTTTTGAAATACGAAAACCCGCTTTTACGATCCTTGCATATCCGATTATCAGTTTTATGGATTCACTTACATCCAAAACATCCGGTTCACGTGGTAATTTATTGGGTAAAAATATAAGCCTGGAGGATAAAATAAAGTATTCTCCAGAGCTTCATATCACCAATGCTACGCCTCCGGCTTTTATTATTCATGCCGAAGATGACAAAACCGCTTTAGTTGGAAACAGCATTACATATTATAATGCGCTGCTGGCTAAACAGATTACAGCACAACTTATACTTTATAAAAAAGGCGGGCATGGTTTTGCATTGTATAATAAAGAAGAGGATAAATACTGGATGCCGGATGCATTAAAGTGGCTGGCTATAAATGGTTTTTATAAACAATAGATCAGCAGGATTATTTGCTTATTTATTTTTCAATCAACGTACAACTAATATAACTGATGAAATATTTAAAAACCCTGTATGTACAAGTAATTATTGCCATTGTCATTGGTATAGTAGCCGGTCATTTCTATCCTTCTTTTGCGGTGCAGTTAAAACCATTGGGCGATGGTTTTATCAAGCTCATTAAAATGATGATCGCCCCCATCATCTTCTGTACCATTGTAACCGGTATTGCCGGAATGCAAAACACAAAAAAAGTGGGCCGGGTTGGTTTAAAGGCCATCCTTTATTTTGAAGTGGTGACAACACTGGCGTTGATCATTGGGTTGGTTGTAATTAATATTCTTAAGCCGGGCGTTGGTATGAATATTGACCCCGCAACCTTAGATACAAAATCAGTAGAAAATTTTATTACCGAAAGCAAGAGCCAGTCTGTTGGAGATTTTTTAATGCACGTAATTCCGGAGAATATTGTAAATGCATTATCTACCAGTAATATTCTTCAGGTATTGTTTTTTTCTGTGTTGCTCGGATTTGCGCTATCAAAAATAGGTGCAAAAGCAGCGCCGCTTTTAAAAGGTATCCAGTCGCTGGAAGATGGACTATTTGCCATTATAAAAATAATTATGAAAGTGGCGCCTTTGGGTGCATTGGGCGCCATGGCATTTACTATTGGTAAATATGGGCTGGGTTCTCTTGCACAACTGGGGCAACTGATGGGTTCATTTTATATTACCTGTATTGTATTTATTGTGATCGTGTTGGGTGGTATTTTAAAATTAGTTGGTTTTAATTTGTTTCGTTTGCTGGCCTTTATAAAAGAAGAGCTGCTTATTGTTTTAGGTACATCTTCCTCCGAAGCAGCATTGCCAAGCCTGATCAATAAACTGGAGAAAGTAGGTTGCTCCGAACCGGTTGTTGGCCTGGTTGTTCCAACCGGTTATTCGTTTAACCTTGATGGCACCTCTATTTATCTTACGATGGCTGCGGTCTTTTTAGCACAGGCTACCAATACTCCACTTGATATTGGCCACCAGGTTACATTACTCCTTGTTTTATTGCTCACATCAAAAGGAGCAGCCGGTGTTACCGGCAGTGGCTTCATTGTACTGGCAGCCACCTTACCAACAGTAGGCCATATACCTGTTGCTGCCATTGCATTAATATTTGGCATTGATCGTTTCATGAGCGAAGGAAGAGCGCTCACCAATATCATCGGCAATACAGTTGCAACCATTGTTGTTGCCAAATGGGAGAAAGAAATTGATATGGAAAAGGCAAAAGAGTTGATCGGATAAACTGTTTATAAATAATTCCTCTGCCTCGGTTCGTTGCTCACTGAATGATACTGCGCAAAAACAGAGTACGTACAAATAAGGTATTGTTTATGGCTCCTTTTTTTCATTGATGAAAGTCATCAAAAAGGTTACCCATTATCATTTGACAGTCATTCCACGGGTAATACTTTTGCAGTATAAATAATGTTGATCATATTTAATAAAAAAACTAATCCTTACCATCCCGGTGAAAGCCTGAGTATGATACAATGCAGGATTATGTTGAACCCTTAAATTTTATATTATGAAAAAGATAATGGTTATTGCCGCAGCGTCTTTCTTTTTACTAACCGGTTGTGCAAAAGTTGACACTACCCCGGATTTAAAGACAAGCACTATTTCAGCTGTTGATCAGAATAAGGCCCCTTTGGGGAATGAATTTACAATCACCAATACAGAAACAGATTGGGGAATAGTAGAATACAGGATTGAATTTACTGACTGCAATGGTATATTGCGAAATATACCTCTGCTCATGCAGGAAAGCATTACTGTATGCTTAAAATACGGATTTGTGAAAACCAATTTTGCTTATACTATTGTACCTGTTAATAATTGATCACAGCCCGGGAGTATGAGCAAACCATTTTCTTCACAAAGCAACATAAATGTATGTAAGGAAGTTTGGTCATACTCCCGTATTTTTTATATGGTATCACCGGTGTATTTGCTTCATGATACTAAAGGGACTGTATTTTCATAAACTCTGCTTATATTTAAAGAACAATCCTGTTCTTTAAATATTTTCCATGTATAAAAAATTATTCTTTTACCAATCCTCAGGATGCTTTGCATTGCTTATTGCCTGTTGCTTATTAGCTCCAGCTCAATCGTATAAAAAACTCCACTTTAATTCCATTGTTATTGACACCCACAATGACCTGCTTACAACTGCCATTGATAAGGGTTTGATCATTGACCGGGACCTTAGCGGTAAAACTCATTCTGATCTTGACCGTTTTAAAAAAGGCGGCGTGGATGTTCAATTGTTTTCCATCTGGTGCGATGGATTAAAAGAACAGCCCTATGCCTGGGCCAACCGGGAGATGGACACATTGGATGCGGTTGCAAAACGTAATCCGGGTAAAATATTAAAAGTGGGCAATCCTGCAGAACTATTACAGGCAGTGAAAGAAAAAAAACTGGCCGCTATGTTTGGTGTAGAGGGCGGACATATGATCGAGAACAATTTAAACAACCTCAACAATTTTTACAACCGGGGAGTGAGGTACATGACACTAACCTGGAATAATTCAACTGACTGGGCAACATCGGCATTAGATGAAACGACCTCCCTAAATCCCTCCAAAGGAGGGACTTTGAACGACTCTGTAAGGAGAAAGGGATTGACTGATTTTGGAAAACAGGTGGTAAAGCGAATGAATGAACTGGGTATGTTGGTTGACCTGAGCCATGTTGGTGAACAAACATTTTGGGATGCTATCAATACCACAACAAAGCCCGTACTTGTGTCGCACAGTTGTGTGTACAGCCTTTGTCCGCACCGGCGTAATTTAAAAGATGAACAGATAAAAGCGGTGGGTAAAAACGGCGGCGTGATTCACCTTAATTTTTATTCGGGTTTTGTTGACAGCAGTTTTGAACAACGCTCTGAAATATTTAACAACAATCATAAGGCAGAAAGAGACTCTTTACTGAAAATAAATCCCGAGCCTTATTTTTCTGATGTTTTTTTATTTGAAAAATATTCTGAAGAAGTAAAGGCCCTGCGTCCACCAATTTCCATGCTGCTCGATCACCTGGATTATATTGTAAAAATGGCCGGTGTTGATCATGTTGGGTTGGGCAGCGATTTTGACGGTGTTAATTCTTTACCGCAACAATTAGATGACGTAACGGCCATGCCGCTTATTACCAAAGAATTGATGGCAAGAGGCTACAGTAAAAAAGACATTCGTAAAATACTGGGCGAAAATTTTTTGCGGATATTTGAAGCCAATCAGCAGCAGTAAATTCCTCTTGGTAAATTATTTTAATTTACCAAGAGGATATATCATGCTGTTATTATACAGCCATGAATATTGTATCTTTATAACATGGCAGATAAAGCAAACCCAATATTTAATAAACGGATTTTTTGGGATGTAGTTTTTGAAAACATAAACTACGTTACCAAAGCTAACTTTGTAATAGAACGTGTTTTTGAACGTGGAGAAGTGGACGATATTCGCAATTGCCGCCGCTATTATGGCGATGAAAAAGTAACAGAAGCATTATTGAATGCTAAATTTTTACCTGAACATACTATGTATTTGGCAAGTGCTGTCATAAACAAACCGCTAAAAGAATTCAGATGTTACACGTTGAGACAGTTGAACCCCACACTTTTTCCTTATTAAAGCAACTAATGGAAATGCCTGAATTGCAGGATTTTTCATTGGTTGGCGGCACCGCACTATCTCTTCTATATGGTCACCGTACTTCCCTTGATTTGGATTTATTTTTAAACAAGACATTTGAAAACAATGTTATTATACATGCCCTGGAAAAAAAATTTAAATCTTCTTTTGTTAACAGGTCAACAAATCCCCGCTTTGGGATTTTTAGTTTTGTAGATGATGTAAAGATTGATATTATCCGCCACCCACACCCTTTAATAAGACCTGAACTTAATATAGATGATATAAGAATGTTTTCAACAGAAGATATTATTGCCATGAAAGTACAGGCCATTTCAGGCAGGGGTAAAAAGAAAGACTTTTGGGATATAGCAGAACTGCTGCAACATTTTTCAATCGCAGATTTGGTGCAGTTTCATAAAGAAAAATATGCTACACAAAATGTATTAATAACTGTACCGCAGGCCATTACTTATTTTTCAGATGCTGAAGAAAGCGAAAACCCGGTTAGTTTATAAAAACAAACCTGGGATGGCGTGAAGAAATTTATTAATGCAACTGTTAGTGACTATTTGAAGTGAAATCATTTTTGCAATTACTAATATTATTTTAAAATGAAAGAAATTTTTACAACTAACTTAATAAGACAAACAGCCCTGTTTTTATTAATTACCATTCCGTCCTATAGCATATTTGCACAACCCTTTTTACAATCTGAAATCACCCGCTGGGAAAACCAATCGAAGCAGGTAACCATCATCCGTGACAATTATGGTGTACCCCATATTTATGGAAAGACAGATGCCGATGCGGTGTTTGGTTTACTGTATGCACAATGCGAAGATGATTTTAAACGGGTGGAGATGAACTATATTGAAAAGCTGGGAAGGCTTTCGGAATTAACCGGTGAAAAAGACCTGTATGAGGACCTGCTCATTCGCCTGGTGATTGATACTGCAGATGCCATTAAAGATTTTGCAAAAGTGCCGGCCTGGTTAAAAAAAATATTGAACGGCTATGCCGATGGCATTAATTATTTTCTCTACAAAAATCCACAGGTAAAGCCGGCATTGCTCAGCCGCTTTCAGCCATGGTATCCATTGTTGTGGACCGATGGGAGCATTGGCGCCATCAGCACAGGGGGAATCTCTGTAAGAGCATTGAAAAGATTTTATTCGGAAAAAGATGAGGCTACTGCAATAAATAAGATTGCGCCAGGCAAGGACTCTCGCAATGACGATGAAGATCTCTTTAGCTATCGGGATTTAACAGGATCAAATGGATTTGCCATTTCACCTAAAATTACTGAAGCAGGTAACGCTATTTTATATATCAATCCGCATGTAACTTTTTATTTTCGTCCCGAAGTACATATGATAAGTGAAGAAGGCCTGAATGTGTATGGTGCCGTTACCTGGGGGCAGCCATTCATTTACCAGGGCTTTAATGAACATTGCGGATGGATGCATACATCAAGTGATGTTGATATTTCGGATGCCTACATTGAAACGCTGATCCAAAAGAACAATCAATGGTTTTATGAATATGAAGGCGAATTGAGGCCCGTTATAAAAAAACAGATCGAAATAAAATATAAAACAGTCAATGGTGTTGAAATAAAATCTTTCAACACTCTGTTTACGCATCACGGACCTATTATGACAAAGCGTCCAAGAGATGGAAAATATATAAGTTTACGCCACAATAACCGTGACATGAAAGGACTGATGCAAAGCTGGCTGCGTACTAAAGCAAACAGCTTTGCCGCCTTTAAAAAAACAATGGATATGGGAGCTAATCCATCAAACAATACGGTGTATGCGGATGGCGAAGGAAATATTGCTTACTGGCATGGTAATTTTTTACCAAAGCGTGATGTAAAATACGATTGGAGCAAACCGGTTGATGGTTCCACATCTGCTACCGAATGGCAGGGTTATCATCCTGTAAATGAAACAGTACATCTTTATAATCCGCAAAACGGCTGGTTACAAAACTGTAACTCTACCCCATTTACCGTAGCTGGAAAATTTAGTCCGAATAAAAATGATTACGCCACTTATTTAG
>JANOGE010000191.1:0-44419 GCA_031414035.1 Chitinophagaceae bacterium
AAACTTTAACGGTTTGATAAAAAAGACGGCTGTTCATGTATTGGCTCTGTTGAAATTGTTTTTCTGCAAAACTCTGTAAACCCAGTAACCCTGCAGCATTGCCTTTATTAATAGCTATTTCCAGGTAACCGGCAGAATTAAATAAGGCCAGTTTTTCTCCTTCATTCACATCGGCATAGGTTTCACTGATCTTTTCAATAATTTCATTCCTTTTAAATACTATTTTAAAACTCCGCCCTTTACGCTGTTCTTCAAACTCATCCTTGTGGATATTGACAATAACGTTTTCAAAATTATCGATGAAGATGATCTGGCCTTCAATATAATCATTACCAAGCAAGGGCCTTAAGGGATTCTTCACCCGGATGGAAATGCCGGCATCACCGGTTTCTTCTATTCTTTTTCCATTAAAGAGATCATCGAAAACTCTGGCAAATACAGAAGTACAGTAAATGGTATTTTTCCGGAGATTTTTATCAAGTACCAGGGCAACTACTTTTTGAGGAATTTCTTCCAGTATCATGGTCAATAATCCGTTGTCGGCACAACCTATATAGTGTCCATTATGTTCTGCCAATAACAGGTGCTCCGGTTTTTCATCAAATAAATTTACCAGGATCAGGTGAAAGGTGCCTGCCGGGAAATTCTTAATCGCATTCCTGCATACATAAGCAGCCTGGGGATAATTAAAGGGGGACAGGTTATGGGTAATATCAACTAATGTAAAATGTTCATTGCGCTGTAAAAACTGGCCTTTTACGGCACCAATGAGAAAGTCCTGTTGGCCAATGTCGGATGTAAGGGTTAGTAAAGGCATTTTTTAACGTCAGTAATCCATTTAAATAATAATTTATTAATCCGTTTATATGTTAAAAACTGATCCGTTTAAGCAGGTTAAATATATAGTTGATTAACGTACCAGTTCTCCATTTTTAATAAAAAATTTTTTTACTAATTTATCTGCCAGAGAAGGAAAAAATGTATTCATGAATATGGTTCGTTTGCCGGTGAACGTAAGCACAAGTGTCCTTTTTCTTTTTTCAATGGCCTTTAATATATGCCCGGCACATATTTCCGGGCTCATCATTTTTCCTTCATCCATCGGGCTTTCTCCCTGAGACTGACCTTTATTATTTAATGCTGTATGGCGGATATTGGATGTAGTGAATCCCGGGCAAACCCACATTACATTTACACCGCTATCCATTAATTCCGTCCGTATGGCTTCAAAAAAACCCTGCATGGCAAATTTGCTGGCAGCATATCCGCTTCTTCCGGGCAGTCCCCTGTAACCGGCAATGGAGGAAACACCCACAATGCTTCCTTTTCGTTCAATAATGGAATTCAATGCCAGTTTTGTGCAATAAAGGGTACCGTAAAAATTGACATCCATTACTTTTTGGATAACCTCTACGTCAAGATCTTTAAATAAAGCCCTCATTGATATACCGGCATTGTTGATAAGAATATCTATACCTCCAAAAACCTGAATAGTAGAATCAATAAAATTTTTACAATCATTGTAATTACTTACATCGGCAACGAGGGTATGTAAATGTTTTCCGGAATGGGATAACTGCAGATCGTATAATTTATCTGGATTACGTGCACAGGTGGCTACCTTTGCCCCCATCGGGATTAACATATCCACCAATGCTTTGCCAATGCCATCACTGCCGCCGGTTATTGCTATTACTTTGTTTTTGAAGAATGGGATCATCATATATGGTTACAAAAATAGAGGGATTATTCGGGGAAGATAAATTTATTAAATAAAAAACCCCCGGAATACAGGGGTTTGTGATCTGGCTGGGACTCGAACCCAGGGCCCATACATTAAAAGTGTATTGCTCTACCAACTGAGCTACCAAATCAGCCTTTTTATTTTTGGAGTGCAAAGATAAGGGTATTGGTTTAAAAAATTCAATCAAAAAACTGATTATTTGGGGTGTCTGAAAAAATGTGGACATCTTATTTTACAGCGTCATTAAGCTACATCCTCTTATATCACTGTAATCCATTCTACCCAGTACTTCAAAACTTTCATTACTGTGCAGCCGGCCAATATCATCCGTTGCAATAAAACTGCAACTGTAAATATTGGCAAGGTCAATAATATTTATTATGCCGGTTAAAGGTCTGTTATCTGTATGGGCCGGAGTCAATACATGAAAAGGGTCATCCTCATCCCTTATCAACACTTTCATCCATGCCGGACAATGAAAAATTCCATCCCCCCTGGAATATGCCTGTGATAATAATTCTGTCATTCCATATTCTGAATGTAATAAAGCAACACCTAAACGGGTTTGTAACTGTTCATGTGTTTGTTGCCGGGTCATTTCTTCTCGCCTTCCTTTCATACCGCCTGTTTCCATTACAATGGTATGCCTTAACTGCATAGGATATTTTTCAGCAAAATCCAATAAGGCATAAGTTACACCGATCAGCAACGTAGGTAATTTTAATAATTCATTATGTATAAGGGTGCGGTGCAGTTTTTCGTGATCGTACAAATAAAATCCACTTAAACCATCAGCACTGGCCTTTATCAATTCTGTTGTCATCATCACTAAAGAAGAATTTTTTCTTTCCAGGTAAGAAGGTAACAGGCCAAGAATGCATTTATCTTTTGGTGGTCCGTAAAATTTTTCAAAGCAGGCCATTACACTTTGCCTGTACAATGAAATATCTTTTACAAAATGTTTGCTGTAGATCGCCTGCCCGTCGGGCAGGCCGGCTTGTGTGGTGCCACTGCTTTCAAAAACAGTTTCGGTTTCAAATTCAGTAGTTTTTACGGCATGTGTCTTGAAAAAAGCAATGGGTAAAAAGGGAATCTTCTGCAGGGAATCAATGGTATCGGGATCTATCTGTAACGAATTGCAATATTGCCGGTAAATGGTATTATGCCGGTATTGAAATTGAAATAATTCAATGGCCAGTACTTTAAAATTACCCGCCGAAGCAGCAAATATTCTTTTTTCAAGCTCCATAATTTTAACGGATTGTTTCACCGGCAATCATTAAATTTGACAAACAAAACACAAAGATGCGTTACACTTTAATATTTTCCATGGCTCTTTTATTATTATGTGCCTGTAATAAAGATAAATTTACCACAGCCCCGCAGATTGAATATAAATCTATTGCGCCCAATGTTGCAGATAATTTAAGTCCTACACCGGTAATTACCATCCGTATTACAGATGCAGAAGGGGATATGGGCATTACTTCAAAAGATACTGCCTTTATCTACATGAAAAACCTGCTGACCAATGATTTTGATTCACTTCCTTTTCCTGACCTTCAGGCTTCCGGTAAAAGTAATTTTCAGGCTGAGGTGGATTTTGTTACTTCAAAAGTATTTAAATGCAGATCACTTCCGGGCTTCCCTTTGCATACGGACACCTTGTATTTTCAGGTATATATAAAAGATTTTGCAAAAAATAAAAGTAATGTAATAATAACAGGCGACCCCGTTTATTACACGTGCCGGTAATGAAGTGGCTTCATTTCATCTTATCACATTCCATCTTTATAGCTTTTTGTGCCGTTGCCCTCGCTTTACAAACGGCACAGCTACTGCATTTTTCCAACTCTGTTTTTGTTTACGGCTTTATATTTTCTGCAACTCTCTGCAGCTATAATTTTTACTGGTTATTAAGCAAATTTTCATTTGCTGATAATCCGTCCATTGCCGGGTTATTAAAAATAGAATTCATTGCTGTTTTGCTCCTGGTATTATCTGCAGCAGGGCTGTTATTTTGTTTATGGCATTCAGCGATACCGGTAAACTATGTAATTACTGCTGTTTTATTAACCATTTTATATTCCATACCTCTTTTACCTTTTAAGTTTTTACTTTTTACAGGAAGGAGAGGAGTATTAAAAACAATATTGCTGGCGATTACCTGGACGTACGTAACCGGATTTATACCCATGCAAAAAAGCTATATGATGTTGGGTAATGCTGATCTGTTCATCATTACACGCCGGTTTATGTTTATGCTCATACTTTGTATCATTTTCGACAGCAGGGATATAGCGGTTGATAAAATAAGGGGTTTACGTAGCCTGGCCACTGATTTAAACCCCAAAGCTCTCCGGTATCTTATTTATACCATATTTGCCTGTTTGTTTGCCAGTAACTTTTTTTCCGGGTACTATGGCATAACCCTTTATCAATCCATAGCCCTTCAAACTTCTACTATGGCAATGCTTATTGTTTATTTATATTCCACAAAAAAACAGGGGTATTACTTTTATTATTTCGTGGTAGATGGGTTGATGTTATTTTCGGCTTTAACAACATGGATAGCCAGTATTTAAGTAATTTTACCTGAATTAAATTATGATTATGGCCACCGTAAAAAAAAAGCAGGGCATCCTTACCGATCAATCTTACCATTTTTTAAAAACCTATATCAATAATCCTTCTCCTACAGGATTTGAAAGCAGCGGGCAAAAACTCTGGCTTGAATACCTAAAGCCATATATTGACAGTCATTTTACAGATCCCTATGGAACGGCGGTAGGGGTCATCAATCCAGGTGCAGCATTTAAAGTGGTTATAGAAGCACATGCTGATGAAATCAGCTGGTTTGTGAATTATATTTCTGCAGAGGGGCTAATTTACCTGAAACGTAATGGCGGAGTTGACCACCAGATCGCACCATCTATGCGGGTATTGATTCATGGTAAAAAAGGAGCGGTAAAAGCTGTTTTTGGCTGGCCCGCCATTCATACACGGATGGGAAACACGGATGCCAAAGAAACACAACCTAAAGTGGATAATTTATTTCTGGATTGTGGGGCCAGGAATAAAAAAGAAGTGGAAGCTTTGGGAATTCATATAGGTGCTGTGGCTACCTATGAAGAAGGTTATGAAGAACTGGCTTATGATTATTTGATCGGCCGTGCATTTGATAACCGTATAGGAGGTTTTATGATTGCTGAAGTGGCGAGGTTATTAAAGGCAAACAGGAAAAAATTACCTTTTGGATTATACATTGTAAATGCCGTTCAGGAAGAAATTGGTTTACGGGGTGCAGAAATGATCGCCCGCAGAATAAAGCCGGATATTGCCATCATTACCGATGTAACTCATGATACCACTACACCGATGATCAATAAAATGATTGAAGGTGAATGCAGTTGTGGTAAGGGCCCGTCACTCACTTATGGCCCGGCAGTTCACAATAAACTGTTAGATATGGTTCAGGCTACGGCGGTTAAAAACAAGATACCGGTACAGTATCATACAGTGAGCAGAAGTACCGGAACTGATACAGATTCATTTGCTTATGCCAATGATGGTTGCCCTTCTGTACTGATATCAATTCCTCTGCGGTATATGCACACTACCGTAGAGATGTTGCACAAAAAAGACATTGAAAATACCATTAAGCTCATTTATGAAACATTGCTGACATTAACACCAAAAACCAAATTGAGTTATTTTTAAACATATAGCTGCCTGTTTTGTTAAAAAAGAGGCATGAACAATTAACCTAATATGGAAGACAGGTTTATTAAATATTCCAAGCTTTACATACTCATTTTTTTGATGTTTCTTGCCATTCCTGTTCTCCTCGGATTACTGATCGCCACTTTTTACGGGATTTCAAAACTGGTTTCATCCAGTGTTATGGATATTATTTTCGGTCTTGGAGTTATCACCATTGCCCCTGCCCTTTTTTCTTCGGTATATGTACTTTTTTTAAAAAAAACGAAACAACACCCGGTTGCCATAATACGTAACATATCTAAAACGTTTTTTGTTATCGGGATTGTTTGCAGTATTACGATATGGGTAACCGATCTGATTTCATTTTTTAATAAATTTAATATTGATATTTCAGTGTACCATTGTTTCAGCCTTGCTTTTTTAGCCGGGAATGTTGGAGACATTTTTCTCATTGGCCTTATCCAGGCATTTACCACTAAAAAAGAAGTGGACTGGATGGATAGAAACCATTAATTGTACTACCCCCTCTTTATAAAAAAAAATTCCCGCCGAAGAATCGGCAGGAATTTCTTTAACCCTTAAAACAACCAACATGAAACTGTTGATTACTTAACTACATTTATATACGTATGGTTGTGGGTAATGGTTGTCTGGGGTTAATAAAAATTATGTTAAAGCCAGTTCTAATACCTGCTGCATTGTTTTTACATAATGAAATTTGATGCCTTTTATGTACTGGTTGTTTATTTCCTGCACATCTTTTTCATTTTGCCAGCACATAATGATTTCTTTTAAACCTGCTCTCCTGGCTGCCAGAACTTTTTCTTTTATGCCTCCAACCGGCAAAACCTGTCCGCGTAAAGTGATCTCACCGGTCATAGCCAGGTAAGGTTTTATTTTTCGGCCGGTAAATGCGCTGGCCAGGGCAGAAAGCATGGTAATTCCTGCACTTGGCCCATCTTTTGGAACGGCTCCTTCCGGCACATGAATATGAATGTCTTTTTTACGAAAGACTTCCGGGTCCAGGTTTACTTTTTTACAATTGGCTTCCAGGTAGGTTAACGCTGTACTTGCACTTTCCTTCATCACATTACCTAAATTACCGGTTAGCTTCAATTCACCCTTTCCTTCACTCAACTGTGTTTCAATAAACAGAATATCACCGCCCACATAGGTCCAGGCCAGGCCAACGGCAACACCAGGCATATTGGCAATTTTATACAGGTCATTACTGTATTTGGGTTTGCCCAGAATTTTTTCAAGATCATTATTGGTGATGGTAGCTTTTAATTTTCCTTTTATCACCAGTTCTTTTGCCTGGTAACGCATGATGCTGGCCAACTGCCTGTCCAGTTCCCTTACCCCGCTTTCTCGGGTATAATCCTGGATGGTTTTTTCCAGTACATTATCACTTATTTTAAAACTGGTTTCTTTTAGGCCATGCATTTCTTTTTGTTTGGGCAGTAAATGCCGTTTGGCAATTTCAATTTTTTCTTCCACGGCATAACCGCTCAGATCAATAATCTCCAGCCTGTCTCTCAACGCAACAGGGATGTTGCTGATATTATTGGCAGTAGCAATGAACAGAACTTTACTAAGGTCATATTCCAGTTCAAGGTAATTATCATAAAAAGTATTATTCTGTTCCGGATCCAAAACTTCAAGTAAAGCAGAAGAAGGGTCTCCACGATGATCACTCCCTACCTTATCAATTTCATCCAGTATCATTACCGGGTTACTGGATTTTATTTTACGGATAGATTGTAAAATCCTTCCGGGCATAGCGCCAATATAGGTTTTACGATGGCCACGTATCTCACTTTCGTCGTGTAATCCACCCAAACTTACCCTTACATATTTTCTGTTGATAGCGGAAGCAATACTTTTTCCCAGGCTTGTTTTTCCAATTCCCGGAGGGCCCAAAAAACAAAGTATCGGCGATTTCATGTCCCCTTTTAATTTTAAAACGGCCAGGTATTCCAGGATCCTTTCTTTTATCTTTTGCATGCCATAATGGTCCTGGTCCAAAACTTTTTTTGCTTTTTTAAGGTCATATGAATCTTCGGTATAATCTTCCCAGGGCAGATCAAGCATCAGGTCCAGGTGGTTATAAACCACTGAATAATCCGGTGTTGAGGGATGCATGCGTTCTAATTTCTCAGCCCCTTTGGTAAACATTTCTTTCGCCGCTTCAGGCCATTTTTTATGCTCCGCTTTTTTCAGCATTTCCTTCACTTCAGCCACATTGTCGCCACCCAATTCATCTTTAATGGCTTTCATCTGCTGCTGTAAAAAATATTCCCGTTGCTGTTTATCCAGTTCTGCCCTGGTTTTATTGGTTACTTTATTTTTCAGCTCGGTATATTGCAGTTCTGTCTGCATTAAATTCATCAGCAATTCGGCTCTTGCTTTAATATTACTGATCTCCAGCAGCCGTTGTTTATCTTTTATATCGCTGTTTAAATTACTGCTTACAAAATGAATTAAGAAAGAGGGGTTCTCAATATTTTTTAAAATAATGGCCGCTTCGCTTGGAAGATTGGGAGAAAGGTTAACGATTTGTCCCGCAAGGTCCTTAATACTTCCCACCATTGCATCAAAATCAGCGTCGTCTTTTAAAACCTCATCGGTTAAAACTTTTATTTTTGCTTTAAAATACGGGTCGTCTGTTGTCACTTCTTCTATCTTACATCTCTTACGGCCCTGGATGATGATCGTTGTACCTCCATCCGGCATTTTAATCAGTTTGGCAATTTTAGCAACGGTCCCGATATCTTCCAGGTCACTTACGGTTGGTTCTTCTACCGTACTGTCTTTTTGTGCAACTACGCCTATCAATTTGTCAGCCTTATATGCGTCATTTACTGCTTTAATGCTCTTATCCCTGCCAACGGTTATGGGAATTACAACACCCGGAAAAAGTACCGTATTTCTCAGGGCCAGGATGGGTATTTCCTCCGGAATCGGCTGGTCATCTGTACTTCCGTCATCATCTTCATTCAAAGGAATAATGGGCATAAACTCCATTTCATCTTCGTGGCCCTGTAAATAAAACCTGTTATCCATAATAATCTCAATATATAGTCAAAATGTCAAAACACACTCTTAATTCACATTTTTTTGTGTGGAATTGTATATGGTCAATATTAGTGCCGAATTGGGAATTAGGTTTTAAGACCCAGTCATTTTTTCAATTAATAAATACGCTTTCCACCTGATTGCCAATCCCCGATTCCCAATTACTTAAATTACTTTTGCAATTAATGATAATAAATTGTAACGATAAAGAACTGATTGTGTTGAAAAAAATTGCCCTTTCAGCCGAAGAATTGGGACTGCCTTGTTATTTGATCGGGGGATTTGTAAGGGATAAGATTCTGGGAAGAGAAACAAAGGACATGGATATCGTTTGTGTGGGTGATGGTATTGCATTGGCCAGTAAAGTTTCTGAAAAATTTGATCCAAAACCAGAAGTACATTTCTTTAAAAATTTTGGTACAGCACAGATAACAATTCACCATTTGCAATTTACAGTGGATTCCAATAATGCTCCAGTTTCTTCCCCACAGGGTAAGCCCGCCCGGATAACCGGGTCGGACGGGGGTTGGGATGGGGTCATAGAATTTGTGGGGGCCCGTAAAGAAAGTTACAGTTATGACAGCCGCAAACCTGCAGTAGAAACAGGTACATTGGAAGATGACCAGAACCGCCGTGATTTTACCATTAATGCCATGGCTATAAGCCTTTATAAAAATGGCCTGCCCTCCGGACATACTGGTTTTGGGGAGTTGGTTGATCCCTTTAATGGTATCAGGGACCTTGAATTGAAAATTATACAAACACCTTTAGCGCCTGCACAAACTTTTAGTGATGACCCTTTGCGGATGATGAGGGCCATACGTTTTGCTGCACAGTTAAATTTCAGTATTCATAAAGATACTTTTACCGCCATTGGTGAAAATGCAGAACGTATAAAAATTGTGAGCGGGGAACGTATAGCTGATGAACTCAATAAGATCCTGATGTGCAACAAACCTTCTGTAGGTTTTGACCTGTTATATAAAAGTGGATTACTGAAAATCATATTTCCGCAGATGGTTGACCTGGCCGGTGCCGAATATATTGACGGGATGGGGCATAAAGATAATTTTTACCATACCCTGCAGGTACTTGATAATATTGCTGAAAACACGGATGACCTATGGCTTCGCTGGGCAGCCGTATTGCATGATATTGCCAAGCCGGTCACCAAAAAATTTGAAGAAGGTCATGGCTGGACCTTTCACGGGCATGAAGTGGTTGGTGGCAGAATGGTTCCTAAAATTTTCAGTAAACTGAAAATGCCACAAAACGAAAAGATGAAATTTGTACGTAAGCTGGTAGAACTGCATTTGCGGCCCATCAGCCTCACCAAAGAAAATATTACCGACAGCGCCATTCGCAGGTTACTATTTGATGCAGGAGAGGATTTTGATCCGTTGATGACCTTATGTGAAGCGGATATTACTTCAAAAAATAAGATCAAAGTAAAAAAGTTTTTAGAAAATTTTGAAATGGTCCGTAAGCGTTGTGCAGAAGTTGAAGAAAAAGACCACCTGCGTAACTGGCAACCACCGGTAAGCGGGGAGGAGATAATGAAATCATTTAATTTACCTCCCAGCCGTGCTGTTGGCGATATCAAAAACGCCATACGGGAGGCTATTCTTGACGGACTTATACCCAATGAGCATGAAGCAGCCTACCGTTTTATGTTGTTAAAAGCAAGGGAATTAGGAATTGGGAATTAGGAATTAGGAATTAGGAATTAGGAATTTGGAATTGGGTTTTTGTACGTATGTAGTCTTAAATTTATTATAACGTTATATTTACTCATGACTCCTGAGCCTTAATCCAAATTCCTAACCTGCCGGCCGGCAGCCAGGTTACAAATACCCAATTCCTGTTACCTTAATTCCTATTTAATCCTTAATTTTACTACATGGCTATTTTACGTTTCAGAATTTACTGGCAGGATGATGACAGCGTTTACAGGGATATTGTTATTCATCATACACAAAATTTTTTCGACCTCCACAGTAGTATATTAAAAAGCTTCGAATTTGATTCCAAGCATAAAGCAACTTTTTACCGCAGTAATGATAACTGGTTACGCGGCAGGGAAATAACGCTGGAAAAATATGATAAGGAATATAAGGCTGTTCCTTTGGTCATGTCTGAGACGGGTATTGGAACAGAGATCAGTAACCCCAACCAGAAATTTATATATGAATATGATTTTAATAAATACTGGCATTTCATGGTGGAACTGATCACTGTTGAAAAAGAAGAAAATAAAAAATTGACCTATCCCTGTTGTGTTCGTACCGAGGGGATCGCTCCTTCGCAATACGGAACCAAAGGATTGGTGGACAGCCGCCTGGCTGAAATGGAAGAAAAATATGACCTCCGCCCCGATGCCATGGCCGATGGATTCAGTGAAGAGGGCGATGGTGTAGAAGCTGAAGCCGAAGGGGAAGAGGAAGCAACCTCACCGGATGAAGCGAATGATGGATTTTAAATGAATTCTTTTTTTTGATACAATATTATTTAGCTTTCCCGGCCACATAATTTTTTAAGAGTTCTTCACAAACTCAAAAAATATGACGGATAATATTTCTTTGCCCTCCGGCACAGACAAGAGTAAGACCTGTATTGTAATAGTTGGGCCCACTGCTGTTGGTAAAACTACCCTGGCTATACAGGTAGCCCGTCATTTCCAAACAAAAATAATATCTGCCGACAGCCGCCAGTGCTTTAAAGAACTGAATATCGGTGTTGCCAAACCCACCGTGGAAGAATTAGAAGGGGTTGAACACTTTTTCATCAGCACACATTCTATACAGGGGGAAGTAAATGCAGCGGTATTTGAACAGTATGCCCTGGAAAAGATCAAAGAAATATTCCAATCTGGTGATGTTGCCGTTCTGGTTGGCGGTACCGGTTTGTATGTAAAAACATTTTGCAATGGAATTGATGAGGTGCCGGTCATTGATCCGGCCATACGTGAAAAAATAATGGCCAATTTTGAATGGGAAGGCCTGGATTGGCTGCAAAAGCAGGTAGCTAAGCACGATCCTTTTTATTTTTCGCAGGGCGAAATAAAAAATCCGCAGCGCCTGATGAGGGCACTGGAAGTAAAACTTTCCACCGGCAGGTCCATTATGGTATTTCATACACAGAAAAAAAAGGAACGTGATTTCAATATCATAAAAATTGGACTGGAGCTGCCCAGAGACCAACTGTATAAGAATATCAACAGCAGGGTAGATGCCATGATCAGCACAGGCCTGGTAGACGAGGTGAAAGGCCTGCTGCCCTTTAAAAAATTAAATGCATTGCAAACGGTTGGCTACCGTGAAATATTCGGGCACCTTGCCGGTGACCTTTCATTGGAAGATGCTGTGGAAATAATTAAACTGAATACCCGGCAATATGCCAAGCGGCAGATGACCTGGTTTAATAAAGATAAGGAAGTGAAATGGTGTGAACCGGATTTTGAGAAAGTGATGAAGATGATAAAAAGATAAATTCATTGTTGTTGGTCAGGCGATCAACAAAGGCGAACAAAAATGCCCCGAAAATATCCGGGGCATCACTAAGCAATTAGTCCTGGCTAAAATTTAAATCCAACAGTGGCCACAATATTTCCCCGCTGTTGTTTAAGTGTGGCATAGGTATTTGCCCGGTCTTCCAGTCGGTAAGGGAAACTTACATCTTTGCTGATGGCATGCACATAGGTAAGGTCAACAAACACCCCTTTGTTGCGGTAACCCAGTCCTCCACTCAATAACATGCGGTTTGCCTTGTAGGCTGCATCTTTATATGGGTTGCCATAATATGCAAATCCTAACCTGGCCATAAAAACATTAAACTTTAATTCTCCGCCAACCCTAAAATTAAAGTTGCCTTTATATTCGGCTTTAACCACTTTTTTCAATGCTTTATAATAATTTTTTTCATCCTCTGTGGGTTCTTCATTATTACTGCTGAATCCTGATCCCCGGTGATGCACATACTCCACATCCGCACTGATAAATGCCCGTTGTTTTTTTACATTTTCAATCTCCCTGAAAACATAGGAAGCACTTATGACTGCTTTAAAAGGAGTGGTTTGTATATATTTTGCTTCGCCGGGCTGGTCGCTGGTAAATTTTTGTGAGGACACAGAAAAATTATTAACCGGATTTTCTAATTCTGTTTTTAACGTAGTGGTACGTTTGTCCGCCAGGCTCATATAGGTAGGCGTATGAATGGCTAATCCCAAACGGATATAATCCTTAGGACGGTAAATGATTCCGACCTTACCATTTACACCAATGCCTTTTGATGTAAAATCATCACTGTATTCAAATTGTTTAAAATAATTGGTGGTATTGCCGGACGTATCCGTCTCTTTAAAATATGTATTGCTTTTATAATTGATGATGGGTAAAGCAATGGTTACACCCCAGTACCATTTATCATTACTGTTATGCGCATAAGCAAGCGCCAGTTCCGATATACCACCTTGTGTTTTTTTGATCATCTCCTGTTGCAATGCCTGTCCTGCATCCAGTATATATTCCGGAGCTCCTTTTACCTGGTAAACACCATTTATCGTAACCGTATCAATCAGGTAAGTATATAATGCAGGAGCAGCACCATAAGGTAAAGGAGAATTACTGTTCAAAACATCATCAATGCTGTATCCGTATTTAAAATTTGCTTTTGCAAATTCTTCAGCAAATTGTTCACTGAACGAACTGTAATTATTCAATCCTTTATACTGAACCTGGTTATTAAAATTGGCTGTTTGTGTTATGGCCAGGCTCAAGGCATTGCTTTTTCCGGGACGGTAAGGATTGACTGATCCTAAAACCACACCACTGGTACCAAAACCAAAACTGTTTTTATTATTCCTGGAATCGGTTTCCCTGAAACCGGCTTTATTGTTATTTAACAAATACCCCGGGGTTAAAACAAATTCGTTGGTTTTATAAAAACCAAGGCCGGCAGGATTTACAAAGACAGCATTGATATCACCACCCAGTGAACCCATGGCCCCACCTATGGCAAGGTTTCGGGCTGTTCCGTTCTGTGGATAAAAGGAATATCGAAGGGCATCTTCGGGAACCTGTGCCTGAATGATTGTACTGATAAATAAACTGAGCAGGAGTAAATATTTTTTCATGCTATAATTTTACTGTCCTATAATTCTATATAAAATGTTCTTTGCAGATTAGTTTCCGCCAGCTGGCGGATTGGATATGGTCTTTATCCACCTCGTCCCGGCCTGCTAACAGATCCCGAACTGCTGCTGCCTGATGATGAACTTCCACTGCTGCTGCCTGAAGAGGGTGTATAAGTTCTTGTATCGTTGGATGATGAAGAATTAGAAGAAGGTAAAATTATTCTCCGCCCACGGTCTTTTGCACCGTTGCTGTTGTTATATTTATAAGAAGGATTCGACCAGTTTGTTGAGCCCGATGTTTTTCCGCTGGCCACATTAGGGTTATAACCATTATAGCTATTCAGGTTGATCATACGGGGAGTGGTATTTACCGGTTTTGAATAGGTGGCTTTTCCGGTATAAATGGCCCATGGATAATAATAGGGGTTATAATAATACCCATAATTAAATTTGTTGCAGGCATAATGATAAGGGCTGTTATCAAAATCATAATCATCCCTGAAATCCCTCCAGCGGCGGTCACGTATTCCCATACTGATCTGGTAATTTTCTGCCGGTTCATTCCTTACCTCATCACGGGTATATTCCTGTTTTTCATCTATGATCCTCACCGGTGAAAAGTACACATCATCGGGGGTTTGGCCACTTTTATAAACGGTACTGCAACTGCTGAAAGCGGCTGCAGATAAAGCCAGGAGTAGAATTTTTGTTTTCATGATGATTAGTTTAAAACGGTTTAAAACTGAAGTTACTACTTTTGCAGAGTTCCTGCATACTTTGTATTATTGCAAGATCCATTGCCAACAGACATTAAAGTTAAACCGTTCGTTGTTAAAGCAGTGCTAAAAGAAAGCGGTATATTTTTGGTCGGGCCTTTTCGCCCGGTCAAAGGATTGAATATTAAAATACGGAACAGGCAGGAACCCCGGAATAACCGGGACAAAGTGCCGGGCCGGGAAAAATAAAATAATGAGTAAAGAACTAACATCAAGAGCAGAAGATTATTCTCAATGGTACAACGACCTTGTTATCAAAGGCGGGTTGGCCGATTATTCAGCCGTTAGGGGTTGTATGGTCATTAAACCCTATGGATTTGCTTTATGGGAAAACATGCGTGACCAGCTGGATAGGATGTTTAAAGACACCGGGCATGTAAATGCCTACTTCCCGTTGTTCATTCCAAAAAGTTTTTTAAGTAAGGAAGCCGCACACGTGGAAGGCTTTGCAAAAGAATGTGCTGTAGTTACACACTACCGTTTAATGAATGACCCAAATGGAAAAGGGATCATAGTGGATCCGGATGCCAAGCTGGAAGAAGAATTGATCGTTCGTCCTACATCCGAAACAATAATCTGGAATACGTATAAAGACTGGATCCAGTCATACAGGGATCTGCCATTATTAATTAACCAGTGGGCAAATGTGGTGCGGTGGGAAATGCGTACCCGGTTATTTTTACGTACGGCCGAATTTTTATGGCAGGAAGGGCATACAGCCCACGCAACCAAAGAGGAAGCCGTGGAAGAAGCTGAACGAATGCTGAATGTATATGCCGATTTTGTGGAAGCGTATATGGCGGTGCCGGTAATTAAGGGCATTAAAACAGCCAGCGAGCGTTTTGCCGGAGCCGAAAATACCTATTGTATTGAGGCACTAATGCAGGATGGTAAGGCTTTGCAGGCAGGTACCTCACATTTCCTGGGGCAAAATTTTGCTAAAGCATTTGATGTACAGTTTTTAAATAAAGAGAATAAAAAAGAATTCGTGTGGGCAACATCGTGGGGTGTATCAACAAGGTTGATAGGTGCTTTGATCATGGCACATAGCGATGACCAGGGATTGATCATGCCTCCAAAAATTGCACCGGTACAGGTGGTGATCGTTCCTATCTATAAAGGAGAAGAAAGTAAAGTGCCCATTGATGCAAAGGCAAATGAGATCATTGCAGAATTAAAAGCATTGGGTATTTCTGTTAAGTATGATAACAGTGATAACAGCCGCCCGGGCTGGAAATTTGCTGAGTATGAATTGAAAGGGGTGCCCGTAAGAATGGCCATGGGTTTAAGAGATATGGAAAATAAAGTAGTAGAAGTAGCAAGGCGTGATACTAAAGAAAAAAAAAGTATGCCAATGGATGGGCTTGCCAATAATATCAAAAAACTGCTGGATGATATTCAGCAGAATTTGTATAATAAAGCGCTTGCTTTCCGGACTGAAAATATTACTATAGCAGATAGCTGGGAGGATTTTGTAAAACGTCTGGATAATAAAGGGGGATTTATATCAGCTCATTGGGATGGAACGGCAGAGACTGAAGAAAAAATAAAAGAGCAGACAAAAGCCACCATCCGTTGCATTCCACTTAATAACAAACAGGAAGCAGGAAAGTGTATCTTAACAGGAAATCCCAGTAAAGAGAGAGTTTTATTTGCAAGGGCTTATTAAGTAATTGAAAATTTGTAACCTGCCTGCCTGCCGGCAGGTTAGGAATCAGGGTTGATGATTTCAATAATTATTCATAAAACTAAAATTCTCCGCCAGTTGGCGGAGTAGGTACATGTCCTTCTATTTTTTAAATTTCATCGGCTGGCTTCAAGAACACCAGCTGCCATGTTTGTTTAAGCAGTTAACCCATTTTGATTGCCCGGGTTGTGGTATGCAAACCGGTATTTTGTTATTGTTAAGCGGAGACCTGTCAGGCAGTTTTAAAACCTATCCGGCATTATTGCCCATTATTTTACTCTTTGGGTTTTTAATTTTACATTTAGTGAGGAATATTAAAAGTGGATCGGACATTCTTAAATATGCTTATTTTTTTTGTGCCGGTATTATCATGCTGAGTTATATTTACAAATTAATAATTACCAAAACGCAATGAATAACATGACAGACCAAAACAGGGATTACCTGAGTAATACTAATATTAATGCTGCCCAGCTGCCCAATGCCACAGCTACTTTGGTTTTGGGTATTTTATCTATCGTGGTTTGTTTCATCTGCGGCATTATTGCTTTGGTTATCTCAAACAAAGATGTAAGTCTGTATAAAAGCAATCCTGAGCTATATTCTGCGGCATCTTATAACAACATAAAAGCAGGCCGCATTTGTGCTGTCATTGGTATTGCCTTACAGGTGGTAGGCCTGATATTCTATATTATAGTGATCGCTTTTGCAGTATCTCATGCCAGTATGTTCTGATAATAAAAATCATCTTAAAAAACTTAATATGACCAGTCAGCAAAATTTTAACTCATCAAACATTCAACCCTCTAATTTACCCAATGCCACGGCGGCTCTTGTTTTAGGTATCATTTCCATTGTAGGTGCATTCTGTTACGGTGTTGTAGGTATTATCTGCGGTATCATTGGTTTGGTACTTGCCAATAAAGACAGAAAACTTTATCAGTCAACGCCTGACTTATACACAGCATCCAGTTACAGTTCTTCCAATGCCGGAAGGGTCTGCTCTATCATCGGACTTGTTTTAGGTGGTATTTTCCTTTTGATCATGATCATTTATTTTATTTTCTTTGGGGCATTATTTATGGATGCAATACGTAATGCACGCTAACAGAGCAAAGGGTTTAAAAATGAACGGGCTTACATTTTACAGTTCCTTCATCTTATAATTAAATTTTTCATTCAGTTGTCTGATCTATTTGTTTCTGCCTTTATGAAAATTTTTATAACTCCAAATAATCAGTATTACCAGGGCAATGAGTATGAAAATTTTCATTTCGCTGTAGTATTTAATTGGGATGTATATTTTTATTCTTTTGTAGCCAGGTAATTATAATCCTCTAAAAGTTTTTCCAGGAACCGGTCCACATGCATATCTGTATTAATGCCAAGCACTTCCTTTATCTTCATGGCAACCCGGTGGCACATATCATAGTTATTCCTTTTAGCTGACTGAATTAAAACAGACTTGATGGTATTTATATCCCTGTCGCTCAGCCGCATTACTTCCGGGAACAACACTTTATAATCTGTTTTATTGATCTGCATAAAAACGGTATCAGCAACGGTTAATACTGACCTGGTGTTTACAATTACCGTCCCGGCAGCCATATCGCCAAGCCGTTGGTTTTTGGCCGATATGGAAATAATGATAACTACGGCTATACCAAATAAACCCGTAATAAAAGTATAAACCAGCACATTTGTATTTGAAAAAGCGATATACCCGAAAAAAAATGGCCATTCAAAGAATTTAGTGATCCAGCGCAGAATATATTGCCCAAAGGTAGGTTCACCGCCTTCAAGGCTTATAACCCTGATAGCCATTAGTTTTTTACCCAGTGTTTGTCCGTTCATCCATAACTCTGTAAGTAAGGAGTAAAGCAGCATGGGAATTGAAATAACCAGAATGTCCAGCCCTGCATTCTGTTCAAAGTCAAGTACCAGCGCATCGTACAGCAGGTATTTCATGCTGAAAAGAAAGATGATCAGCAAAACAAAGTCAATGATATAAGCCAGAAGCCGCTTGTGAAACTCGGCTATTTCAAATTCGAGGTCGATATTAAACGCAGTAGCTATTTGTATGATGGGCATAACCGTTGCAAATTACAATTTGAAATTAACAGATAAAGTGAAACTTGGATTTTTTTATGAGTAAAAAAATAGGGAATTTACAGGATTAATGATAACCGGGTATATTCATAATTTTAGGATCATTCAACCGGTTTTGTCATACTGGGGAACGAAGCATGCCTGCCGGACAGGCAGGCATCTCATGTACATTAAAAGAGATTCCTCGTACCTCGGAATGACAAAATTTTATATTTTAAATGTACTTTATCACCTGTAATTTTTTTCGATGAGGGAAGCGATGTTTATTAAAAAGAATGCCGACAAGTGGAAAGAGTACCAGCATTCTCCTGCCGGTAACCCCGATGAAACTGCAGAGCGTTTTGTAAGTTTGATCGATGACCTTAGTTATGCAAAAACATTTTACCCAAAAAGTAAGGTCACGCGGTGGATAAATGGAATAGCAGCCGGCATTTATCAAAGCATCTACAAAAATAAAAAAGAAAAATACAGCCGGATATTTCAATTCTGGAAATTTGAATTACCCCTGCTTTTTAAAAAATACCATCGAATCTTTTTATTTACAAGCATTGTCTTTATTCTTTTTGTGGTCATTGGTTTTTTTTCATCCATATACAATGAACAGTTTGTAAGGGGTGTTTTAGGCAACCGTTATGTTAATATGACCGAAGACAATATAGCCAGGGGAGATCCTTTCGGGGTTTATAAAGACGGGAATCCTTTTTCTATGTTCGTGTGGATCGGATTTAACAATATCAGTGTTGCTTTTAAAGCTTTTATCGGGGGCTTCACCCTCGGGCTTTTCACTTTAATGATCATGTGGGGCAATGGGCTGATGCTGGGCGCTTTTCAGTATATGTTCTTTTCAAAAGGATTGGGTATTAAATCTGTCCTGGTCATCTGGATTCACGGTACGCTGGAAATTTCAGCCATCGTCATTTCTGCAACAGCCGGGTTTATCCTGGCAAGCGGCATTTTATTTCCCGGTACGTATTCAAGGAAAATTTCGTTCAAAAGAGGTGCAAAGGATGCCGCTAAAGTTTTAATAAGCCTGATCCCCATATTCATTGTGGCTGCATTTTTTGAAAGTTATATCACCCATTTAATGAGCCAGACCTTTGATAAAGCAAATAACCCGGGGCTGCCCGTTTGGGTTAGTATTGTCATCTTATCTGTTTCCCTGGCCTTTATTATCTGGTATTTTGTTATTTACCCCATCCATTTACACAGGGAAGGTTATTATATTCAACCCGATGGCATCATCAACCGGTTGAAGAAAGAAAATGCATAAGTTCATTTACATATCAATTTTATGGTTGACCTTTTTTTCTTCTGCCCGGGCACAGGATATAAAAAAGGTATACCAGGATTCTTCAATCAGTATAGATCAGGATGAAAAACCGGATACCACACTTAATTTAAATAACCTGGTACTTCCGTCCGATTCCATTCAACGGTGGAAAGATCTGAAGGAATTTGCTTATGCAAAATACCTGGATAGTTTATTGAAGGATAAACAAACAAAGCAGTTTAAATCCCGATCAGGATCAGCCAAACCGGGTTTGATAAACCGTTTTTTGTCTTCCACATTTTTAAGAGTCCTGTTATGGACTTTGGGCGCCTTCTTTGTCCTTTTTATTTTATACAGGTTGTTTTTAACAGAAGGCGTTTTTAAAAGAGGATCTAAAAAGGCCGGGCCGGTTCTCCAAGAAGCGGAGGAAGAGATCATTTCAGGAGAAACCGATTTTGATAACCTGGTAAACCAGGCCCTGCAGAATAATGATTACAGACTGGCTGTGCGATACCAGTATCTAAAGACCCTGCACAAACTTGCCGATAAAAATTGTATAGAACTGGCCCGGGATAAAACGAATTTCCAATATGTTCAGGAAATCGCAGATCCTGATCTTAAAAATGACTTTGCATCGCTTACGCTGAACTATGAGTATGTATGGTATGGAGAATTTAGGATTGATAAAAGTATTTATCAAAAGATCCGGATGAATGTTACCACATTAAACCAAAAATTGAAAAACGGAAATTGAAGAATAAACGGTCATATCTTTTTCTTATACCTGCAGTAAGCATTTTACTTACGGCCTGCCCGGGGAATGCTGATATTAAAC
Organism: Chitinophagaceae bacterium; assembly: GCA_031414035.1. Taxonomy (GTDB): domain Bacteria; phylum Bacteroidota; class Bacteroidia; order Chitinophagales; family Chitinophagaceae; genus Ferruginibacter. The sequence goes on from JANOGE010000191.1 coordinate 20,354, forward strand.
GGATGCCTTCGTTAACGGAGACCTTCAATAAAAAGGATAATAAACCTTTTGGAGCCAATATTGCATACCGGCAGCTTGTTGCCATGTATCACAACCATACCATACAGGATAAGAAACAGGCATTTACAAAAACCCGGGTTAACAGCAGAGACACCTCATCACTTTATATCTGTATAGCCCCTGCCTTATTTGTAAATGATAAAGAAGCGGATGCCATGATGGACTATGTATATGCCGGTAATGACCTGTTTATTTCGGCCGGGTATATTGATGAATTACTTCTGAAAAGGATAAAGTGTAATGAAATGGTCACCTATTCATCAGGGGAAGTTATGTTTAGCCGTATGAAAAAAACTTTTTTGAATGCCGTTACAGAACCATTATCTCCTTATTCTTATTATTACCTTCCATTCCGGAATTACTTTTTTAATATGGACAGCAGTAAAACCAGGGCACTTGGTTTCAATGAAGATAAAAGACCAAATTCGATCGTCTATTTTCATGGCAAAGGAAAGTTGTTCCTGCACTGCGACCCAAGGGCATTCAGTAATTATTTTCTGTTGCAGGAAAAAAATTACGGGTACCTGCAAAGTGCATTGGCATTCACAAACAACCGGCCCGATCAAATATACTGGGATGATCATTATAATGAACTGCTGTCCCGTAAAAAAGGGGATAAAGAGCAGAATGATTTTTCTGCGTTAAGTGAAATTATGAAACACCCGCCTTTGGCGTATGCGTTTTGGTTATCGCTGGCTTTGCTTTTACTTTATGCCCTTTTTGGGAGTAAAAGGAAACAGCGTATTATTGAACAGCTAAAACCTAATGAAAATACCACGGTAAGGTTTACTGAAACCATCGGCCGGCTATACCTGCAGAAAAAAGACAATAAAAATATTGCAGATAAAATGGTTACCTATTTTAATGAGTACATTCGCAATACCTATTTTTTGAATACCAATCTTATTGATGACGATTTTATAACTGCTTTAAGCCGGAAAAGTGCAGTACCGAGGGATAGCGTGGAAACCCTGTACCGCACTATTACGGATATACACAAAAGTGGGGAGGTTAACGATTATCAATTACTTTCTTTACAGGAACAGGTACAAAAATTTTATAAAAACAGAAACTGATGGAAGAAAATTTATTTCAACAACGTATTGACCTGGGCAGCCTGAATAAAGCCGTTTATGAGATTAAAAATGAAATCGGTCAGGTGATCATCGGGCAGCAAAAAATGGTGGACCTGCTCCTCATTGGCTTATTGTGCGATGGACATATATTAATTGAAGGGGTACCCGGTGTGGCTAAAACATTAACGGCAAAACTGATGGCAAAGATCATTGATGCCGATTTTTCACGCCTGCAGTTTACACCCGATCTTATGCCCAGTGATGTGGTGGGCACTTCCGTTTTTAATCCGGGGGAAGGAGATTTTAAGTTTAAACCGGGACCCATTTTCAGTAATATCATTTTAATTGATGAGATAAACCGGGCCCCGGCAAAAACACAGGCAGCCTTATTTGAAGTGATGGAAGAACGACAGGTAACGATTGATGGCAGTACACACCTGATGCGTTTTCCCTTTATAGTGCTGGCTACACAAAATCCGATTGAACAGGAAGGGACGTATCGCTTGCCGGAAGCCCAGCTGGATCGTTTTCTTTTTAAGATTGAAGTAAAATATCCTACCCTTGAAGAAGAGATCAGCATATTGACAAGGCAGCAGGGAAAAACACAATTACAGATGATGGAAGGGGTTAGAAAGTTATTATCACCGCATGATATACAGCATTACAGGAGCCAGATACAGACCATCATTATTGAGCCAAAGCTGGTTGAGTTTATCGCTAAAATTGTTCAGGAAACAAGGAACAACCCGGCCCTGTATTTAGGCGCATCACCAAGGGCATCGTTGGCCATACTCAGGTCTGCTAAAGCAAATGCCGCTGTTAAAGGCAGGGATTTTGTTACTCCGGAAGATATTGTAGATATGGCGCCTCATGTTTTAAGGCACCGTATCATTTTAACGCCGGAGAAAGAAATGGAAGGCTTAACCACCGATGATCTGATTGATAATATTTTAAAATCAATTGAGGTGCCAAGGTAAGGACCTCCTGACCAGCCTGGCAGCAATAATCCCGTCAAACGGAAATTTCTATGAAGTTTGTAAAAAAATATATTGGTGCATTATACTTATCAACCAGATTCTATCTTTCGGCAGGACTGTGTATACTTTTATTTATAGCTTCATTTCTTTACCCACCTGTTTTTTTTGTATCTGAAATTTTATTCCGGCTCTTTATTATCCTGGTGATCATTGATTACCTGTTCCTGTTTTTGTTTAGCAAGGACCCCACTGCAAAACGTTTAATGGCTGACCGGTTCAGCAACGGTGATGAGAATAAAATTGAAATGCAGGTAAAGAATAATAGGCTGTTTGCTGTTGATATGGATATCATTGATGAACTGCCTGTTCAATTTCAAAAAAGGGACTGGGCAATAAGTCATCGTTTTAAAGCTAAACAACAAAAAAATATTTTGTATTATTTAAGGCCTGTTGAAAGAGGCGAATATCATTTCGGCCGGATCATTCTCTATGTAAAATCAATATTGGGATTATTAAAGCGAAGGTATAATATAGAAGCCGCTGAAACGGTTCCCGTTTATCCTTCTTACCTGCAAATGCGGAAATACGAATTGCTGTCTCAGACTTCCATTCAAACCGAACAGGGGAATAAGCGGATGCGGAAAATAGGACATAGTATGGAATTTGAACAGATAAAAGAATATGTGCGGGGAGATGATATACGGAGTATAAACTGGAAGGCAACAGCACGAAAGGGATCACTCATGGTGAATAATTATACCGATGAAAAAAGCCAGCAGGTATATTGTATAATTGATAAGGGCCGTTTGATGAAAATGCCATTTGGCGGATTAACCTTGCTGGATTATGCCATTAACAGTACGCTGGTTTTAGCCAATGTTTGTTTACAAAAAAAGGACAGGGTAGGGTTGATGACCTTTGCCAATAAAATGGGTTCTTTGATTGCTGCTGACCGAAAACCGCTTCAACGGGAAAATATACTGCAATTATTATACAACCAGGAAACCGCTTTTTTAGAAAGTGATTTTGAAATGCTGTATATGCAGATACGTAACCGCATCAAGCACCGCAGCCTGATCGTTCTGTATACCAATTTTGAATCTCTCCCGGGTTTAAACCGGCAATTGAATTACCTGCGTTCCATTGCAAAGCATCATTTGCTGTTGGTTGTATTTTTTGAGAATACAGAACTGCATCAACTCACCCATTTAGAAGCAGGGAATGTGGAAGAGGTTTATATAAAAACCATCGCCGAAAAATTTGAATTTGAAAAAAGGCTTATCGTAAAAGAATTAAAGAAGCATGGTATCCTGTCTGTTTTGACCCCGCCGGAAAAACTCACCATAAATGCAGTAAATAAATACCTGGAACTTAAAGCCAGGCAGGCGATATAAAAAAGTTTCAGCCGGAATTTCAAATTTAATTTACCTGTTCGTACATATGAGAAATTTGATTTTAGTATTTGCCGGCATTACTTATACATATATTCCACCGACCCCAAAATACGTCCCTCTTTGGAGTAGCAGCGTTCGTTTATACGAAGGCCGTCTTCATAATTATAGCGCCAGGTAAAAAAATAAGCTCCTTCTTTTTCGGAAGTGATCATTTTAACCACATGGCCAGCATCATTATATTCAAAGGAATATTCGGTGAAGAGCTGTTTTTGGTAGCTGTATCGGTGTACAATATCAGTAAGCTGGTTCCGGGTATCGTAGTAATAATAATATACCTCAGCCGTTTTTGAATTTTTTTCAATAATGATATTGCCGCTTTCGTCGGCTTCAAAAAGATAAAACGTACTGTCGCGGTTATTTTTAACCAGCGTCATCTGTTGTAATATACCAGCGTCATTGTATTTATACAGGTGCTGCTCAATAACCACGCCTGCATCATCTTCCGTTGCAAAATGTTTGGATGAATATATGGATACCAGTCTGGCAGCCCCGTCATAGGTATAAGTAATGGTGGTAGCGCCCGCCTCCGTTGAATCAATGGTTTGCGTAAGCAGCCCTGTCCTGTCGAACAGGGAAATAAAGGTATTAGGGTACGATTCAGCGGTTTCGGTATAGATCTCCACTTCGGTAAAATCCCTGTTTATTTTTTTCTGGCAAATGAAGCCTTCCGTTTCTTCGCCGGTTGATTCGATGGAGGTTATTTTAATCCCCTTTATTTTTTTCTCCTTCAGCACCGCCATTTCATCCAGCACCTGTTTGTTATTAATAATATCATTATAATAATATTGTGCTTTTGTGCCAGGCCCTGTTGCCAGAACCATAAATATGATAATCGGTGTTTTGATCATTTTTTGTCTTTTCAATTTCAAATTATACTATCTTTTAATTACCGTAAATTATGCCATTAATGGGTATGCCCCCAAACTTTATTATTTTTAACAAAATTATTGCTCATGAGCCGTCTTAAAGAAAGGAAGGATAAAAACTGCCTGAATTGTAATGCTGAAGTGCAGGGAAGGTTTTGCCATATCTGCGGGCAGGAAAATATTGAGCCTAAGGAATCCGTTTGGGACCTTATTTCTCATTTTTTCAGGGATATCACCCATTTTGATGGTAAATTTTTCAGCACCGTAAAATTTCTGATGACAAGGCCTGGTTTTTTACCACGGGAATATATGTCGGGCCGCCGGGCAAGTTATGTTAACCCCATACGGATGTATATTTTTACTTCCGCATTTTTCTTTTTGATATTTTTCTCTTTTTTCAAAATAAATACAAATACCATAAATACCGGGACTACCATGAATGGGAAAACATATGCAGAGATCGAAAAGATGGATTCACTCACTTTTGACGCCTTTACAAAAAATGTAAGTAAGGAGGATGGTAAAATGGCCTTGCCGATGACGAGGCCTGAGTTTAAAAATTATTTTGACTCCGTTAAGAAAAAAGCCGGTATTCATTTTACATCCAGCCGTTATAAATCAAAGGCAGCTTATGATTCGGTCCTCAGATCCGGAAAAAAAGATCACAACTGGTGGCAAAGGCAGCTTATTTATAGAGAGATCGGGATAAACGAAAAATTTAAGAATAATCCCGTTGAAACATTCAGAGCTTTTGCGAATATACTGCTGCATAGCCTGCCGCAAATGTTCTTTTTTTCTTTGCCGCTTTTTGCATTCCTGCTGAAACTGCTTTATTTACGCCGGAAAGAGTACTATTATGTTAACCATGGCATATTCAGTATTCATTTTTACATTTTTATTTTTCTGGCCATGCTTGTTCTGTTCGGGCTTGGCGAACTTAATACAAAACTCAACTGGGGGTTTATCACCTTTGTTGAAGTGATATCAGGATTTGGTTTGTTCTTTTACCTGTATAAAGCCATGCGTAAATTTTACGGGCAGCGGAGAGGGAAAACGATCCTTAAATTTTTAATACTTTGTTTCTTATTATTTATAACGATCCTGTTTTTGTTCGCCTTTTTTATATTTTTCTCCTTTTTTAAACTTTAATATTCTATGACTACAGCTAACACTGCTGCATTTGACAGGTTGTTAAACATTATGGATGACCTAAGGAAAAAATGCCCGTGGGATAAAAAGCAAACCATACAAACACTCAGGCAGCTAACCATTGAAGAAACCTACGAACTGGCTGATGCCATTACCGATAATGACTGGAAGGGAATCAAAGAAGAGCTTGGTGATTTGATGCTTCACCTTGTTTTTTATGCGAAAATAGGGGCAGAGCAAAACCATTTCACTCTGGATGAAGTTATAAATGGGGTTTGTGAAAAATTAATTTCCCGCCACCCGCATATTTATGGGGATATAAAAGTTAATGATGAGGAAGAGGTAAAAAAAAACTGGGAGAAACTGAAACTTCAGGAAGGAAAAACCTCTGTTTTAAGTGGTGTTCCAAAATCATTACCCTCCATGGTTAAAGCCATGCGCCTGCAGGAAAAAGCCAAACAGGTGGGCTTTGAATGGGAAACCAAAGAACAGGTTTGGGATAAAGTGGAAGAAGAAAAAAAAGAACTGTTTGAAGCCATAGCAACGGGGGATATTAACAAAATGGAAGATGAATTAGGGGATGTTTTTTTCTCTTTGGTAAACTTTGCAAGGTTTTTGCTGCTGGATGCTGAAAATGCGCTGGAACGGACCAATAAAAAATTTATTGATCGTTTTTCCAGGATGGAAGCGGAAGCCTTAAAGGAAGGAAAATACGTACACGACATGACATTGGTGGAAATGGACAGCATTTGGGACAGGATAAAGAAAAACAAAATAGGGTAACTTCATTATTGCAAAACGATCCACTTTTTAAACGCTTCCTGATCAGGCTCGGCCTTCTGCTGATCATTGCTGCCTGGCTGGTAACCTTTTCATTTGTCATTGACAATTACTGGTCGGGAAATTCCTCTGTATCCGCCGTTCGTAAAAGTATAGAAAAGGATATTCAAAAACAGGAAAAGGATTTTGTTGATCTAATGACCGATTCTGCTTTAGTAGGTAAGATCAACAATAATAATTTTGATGAAAAAGAACTGCAGCAACTCACCGGTAAAAAATATTTCATTTACCGCTATTTTGTAAATGATATCGGACTTCACCAGCTGATTTTCTGGAATACACAGGCCGTTCTTCCATCTCCCGAAATACTCTCCTCCCTAAATAATTCGGGTTTCATACAACTGGAAAACGGGTATTATGCATGGAGGAAAATGAATGATGCCTTAAGCATTACCGTTGCTTTAATTCCGGTAAAGTGGAATTATTTTGTAACCAATACTTACCTCAGGAATTCTTTTACCACGGGGAAAGAACTGGAAAACAATTATGATATTTCGGCACAACCCAACCGTATTGCCGTAAAATCAATTAGCGGGGATAATTTATTTTACCTGGTTGAAAAGACCAACAGCGTGATCCCTAAAAATAATCCTGTTGCAGTCTGGTTCCGTATCCTGGCTGCCCTCTTTGTTTTACTATTTATTCATTTATGTGCCACCCATATGGCAACTGCCCACAGGCTCCGGTATGGAATTTTATTTTTAGTATCTGTCATTTTTGTGCTTAGATGGATAAGTTACTTTTACCCGTTACCGCTTAATTTCAGGCAATTTGAATTGTTTGATCCAACCATCTATGGTTCAAACTTTGTACTTCGCTCTTTGGGTGACCTTTTGATCAATTCTGTTTTGTTTACCTGGATCGTATTATTTGCCCATTATCATCTGCAGGAAAAAAATATAGGTATTGCCAATAATAAACCAATATTAAAATGGCTGGTGTTAACGCTGGTCTGTATTGTTTTACTGGCGGCAACGTTTATTTCAGGACAAGTGATCCGCAGTATGGTGGCCGATTCTCAAATATCTTTTGACGTCATTAATTTCTTCACATTAAATATATACAGTGTTACAGGTTTTATAGTATTATGTTGTATTGCCATCAGTTATTTTCTGTTGACCCAGATCTTAATGTATTTGCTCAGGCCCATGTTCCCCAAAAATTTTTCCGGCTTATACCTGGCAATTGCAATAGGGGGTCTGATCTATTTAACTTTTCAGCTCAGCATTGCCAATGCAGGTTTTGAATTATTCATACTGGCGTGGCTTTTATTGTACCTATTGCTGCTGAACCACAAAGGCCTTATTTTATCCGCCAGTAAGATCGCTTCTTCCCGTTTAATTTTCTGGTTATTCTTTTTTTCCATAACTATTACTGCTGTTATTGTTCTGGAGAATAGCAAAAAGGAACTTAGAAGCAGGGAGGATTATGCCGAAACCCTGGCCACCAAAGCCGATCCATCCAGCGAAACCTTATTAAATACCCTGCTTACTGATTTCAGGAACGAATTTCTGGCAGCTAATTTTTACCGGCTCTATTCCGATTCGTCTAACCGGTTTTTTAAAGACAGTCTGGTGAGTGGTAACTTTTCGGGCTATACCAATAAATATGAAACAAGGATCTACACTTTTGATGCCGCAGAAAATCCATTATATAACCGGGATGCTGCAGGATTTAATGAGCTGAATACGGTCTTAAAGACCCAGGCCAAACCCACCAATATTCCCGAACTTTTTTATTATGATGAATCTTATGACCGGTTTAGTTATATATGCCGGAAAACAGTTATTGGCAATAATGCTGATACGTTAGGATATGTATTTGTTTTGGCCAATCCCAAAAAATATAAGACTGATGCGTTGAACCTGGAACTTTTTTCAAAAGGAAAGAATAATGCTATTGAAAATTCACCGGTATATGCTTTTGCCGTATATAATAACCTGCAGCTGGTAAGCAGTCATAATGATTATGCCTTTGCCACCGCATTAACCTTACAACAGGTACCAAAGGATGAATTTGTATCTTTTAAAAAAAATGGGTTTGATGAGCTGTGGCATAAAACGGGGCCTCAAAAAGTGGTCATCATTGCCAAAAAAAATAACTTCGTTATAGAGTCAATAACCCTTTTCTCTTATTTATTTTGTGCCTTCTTGCTCATCACCGGATTTTTCTGGCTGTTGAATATCAGCATCCGGGCAAGATTTAATAAAATGCGTTTCCGTAACTACTGGCAACTCAGTATTCGCAGCCAGATACATGGCATTGTCATTTTTATCAGTGTACTTTCATTTTTGGTAATAGGTGTGGCAACGATACTCTTTTTTATCAACAGGTATGAGAACACTAACCGGGAAAAACTCAGCAGGGTGATCCACGTAATGGAAAATGAAGTACGTATCTCTTTATCTGAGTTATCCATATTTGATGACGTGGTAAAAGTGTATGATGAAGCCTATCGTGAAAAATTAGTGAAGACCATTGACCGTATATCAGAGATTCATGCGGTTGATGTTAATCTCTATGACCTGGAGGGCAATTTAAAAGTATCTTCCCTGCCACTGCCATACAAGCAAGGAATTATAAGTACCAAGATGGATCCTATGGCCTTTTTTCATCTTAATAAAAGAAAAGAAGTACAATATTTTAAAGAAGAAAAAATAGGCCAACTCAATTTTGTGAGTAACTATGTTCCTGTAATTGACAGAACCGGAAGGGAGTACGCCTATTTAAACATTCCGTATTTTACTTCTGAAAGTAAATTACAGGAAGAGATCGCTAATTTCCTCGTGACCATAATTAACCTCAATGCCTTTATCTTTTTAATTGCAGGGATTGTTGCACTGTTCATTACTAACCGCATTACCCGTTCCTTTTCTTTTATCAGTGAAAAAATGAAAGCGGTTAACCTTGGCCAAATGAATGAAGCCATTGACTGGAAACGGGACGATGAGATCGGCGAATTGGTTAATGAATATAATAAAATGGTAGGTAAACTGGATGAAAGCGCCAAAGCACTGGCTAAAAGCGAAAGGGAAGGGGCATGGCGTGAAATGGCCCGGCAGGTGGCACATGAAATAAAAAATCCGTTAACACCAATGAAGCTGAGTTTGCAATACCTGCAAAAATCCATCAGCAATAATTCTGACAATGTAAAGGAACTTACGGCAAGCGTGGCACAAACATTAGTGGAACAGATAGATCACCTCAACCATATTGCCGGTGAGTTCAGCCAGTTTGCAAATATCGGTAACCCATATAATGAGGTATTTGACCTGAATGAAGTGATCACGATGGTTGCCCGGTTACATTCCATAGATGACCGGGTTCAGTTGAGCTGGAACCCTTTACCGCAAACGGTATTTATACATGCTGACCGGACCCACATCAACCGTTTATTTACTAATCTTATTCAAAATGCCGTACAGGCTGTACCGGAAGAGAATACCATACACATCAGTATTGATGAAGAGATCATAGGCAATAAGGTATTAATTAAAGTAAAAGATAATGGTATTGGTATAACCGAAGAATTACAGGCAAAGATCTTCACACCTAATTTCACCACCAAAACATCGGGTACAGGCCTTGGTCTTGCCATGTGTAAAGGAATAGTAGAACAGGCCAGGGGAAATATCTGGTTCGAAACCAAAGCTGGAGAGGGTACTGCATTTTTTGTTGAGCTGCCTTTGGCAAATGACAAGTAATGCCGGTTTTTATTTGTGGTCAACTTGTTTTCAGGATGGTACAAAAGAGTATTAATTTGCGGCCATGCAGGATGGTTATATACCTAAAAAGATCTTTTTTATACACAGCAGCTAAGGGGTTAACTTTTTCAACTATCCGAACCACGGTTACTTCAATAAGTGCAACGGTATGAATATCGTTGAATGCTCCACGTGCCGGGTGTTTTTAAAATGATGCCTCTGCTCCCGTCATTACCCATATCCAACAGATCCAGCAGCGGATTGGAACCGCTCAAACCTCTTGTACCTATCCCCGAGTAAACCCCTTCCTGGTTAAATACCTGTCCGGGATTGGCGATCGGTTCTTCAGAGGCCAGCAAAAAATAATTATCCGTTCCGCTTGGAACAGGAACCTCCCATGAACGCAATCTGATCTCACTAACCGGTTTCTCATTCTCATATTTTGGAAATTTATTGCTTACGTTCCCATCCTCTTCGGGATAAAAAAGACCCATGGCGCCGGATTGATCAATGGCAAAAACATACACATATTTGGCGCTGCCCGCCCGTGAAGTAAAATCCTTATCCGCAACCAGTTTCATTGATAATTTATGGCCTATACGGTATTGCCCGTTTAGGACCGTTTGTTTTTTACCTTCATCAAATAATTCGAGGTGGTAGCCAAATCCTTTCTTAGTGGCATCGGGTACCGTTATATTAAGCCAGCCCCTTAATTTAGAAAGTTTCAACGCTGCCTTAAACAGGTTCTCTGTCATTTTTTTTTGCTGATCAATTTGACCCGGTAATAATTCAAAACAATCGGTTTGCACCGGCATGGATTCCAGACTGTCTTTAGCCGCTACTTCTTTTTTTCTGAACCCGTATGCCGGAATCCCTTTCGATCCTAATCTTCCGAATAAGGTGTAATGTGCACTACCCCGTTCATTCACTAACTCCAATCCAATGTTCTCTTTTAACCGGGTATAGATCTGTGAAGCATTTGATTTGGAAACCGGCAATTCAACATATAAAGTAGAATCTTTTTTGCAATATGCGAGTATATTTTTCGGGGATGGATCTTTGATCTCCCGGGCATCGGCCGTATCAATTTTAATATAGCATTTATTGTTTTTCCAGAAAATGCTGGCATAGGGGTCAGTGTTGCCTTTACCAATTACATCCAGCCATTTTATTTTAGTTGAACTTTTCAGTTCTTTGACCGTTTCTGTAAATTTATTTATGTCAGTTTCTGACAACGTTGAAACCGGAATGAAGATCTTTATCAAGGGTAGCCTTGCCGAAACCCAATTGGTAACCCTGAACTGGTTACCTGGTTTAATATCCCCGATATTTCCTTTTATAACCGATGCAAGGCACCTGTTGATCCCGGTTACCGTATCGATCTTTATTTTAAAAAGGGTATCCTTTTCATCATTGAACATGCATAATTCATTTTCCTTTAACAGCCCCAATGCAAAACCGCCCTGCAACTGTATTTGTTTGCCCATTACCTTTGAAACGGCTACCATAGTATAATCCGGTATTTTTCCCTTACTGATTCCAAACAGGGTTTGTTGCAGGCGTTCTGTTTTGCCACCAATAACGGGCTCTTGTTTTTTTCCGTTGCTTTTTAAAATGGCACGGGCCGACGTAAAAATATCCAAAGCACCGGCATCAACCGGCAGCTGGTTCAGGGCTTCTAAAAGCGCTACCGTAAATGCACCATGCGGCATACCTTTTTCATCTTTTTGTTCATCGGCAAATTCATCAGATTGTGCTGCTGAAAAGATCAGAAAATCATTGCCTTCCCGGGTTTCAGGTATGGCAAATTGATCCGGGTCTTTCGAATCCCAGTTGGTAATGGGCATGAACCTGGTCTTACCGGGATAGTCATTCGGTCCGCGGGAAATGGAACCGCTATGGCAACAATCAAAAATGACCGTTAGCCTGATCTTCTTATCCAGGAACGCATTGAATATTTTTGAAAGTTCTTTATCCCTGATATCCTTAACTCCTTCCTGCCAGGTATTAGAGGGTACGATGGATTGATCCATTTTATCTGCTTCAAATGAAAGACTGTTTTTAACCAGGCTTCCGTGGCCGGCATAATAGATGAAAGCGATATCCCCGGGCTTTGAGCTCTCCATTAATTTTTTCATAGCATTTAAAATACCATCGCGGGTTGCGGAATTGTCAAACAGGGTATCAATATTCTTATCGCTGAAATTAAATTTAGAAACAATAACAGATTGAACAGACAGTACATCATTCTTACAGCCCTCCAGGTTTGGGAAATCAATTCTGCCGGAATTGGCGTAAGGCATAATACCTGCCGGTGGGGCATATTGATCGATGCCGATAAGTAATGCCCTTTGTTCCTGTGCATATACATTTAATGAAAATAAAATAATAAAGAAAAGACAGGAAATATTTTTCATTTTAAAGATCATGACAGTGCAAAGATTTTATTGGATAAATGACGCTGATGATTTGAATGGCGCCCTTCATTCCACCAAAACAAATCCCGCCCAGTAATAGGGATCCAGCCCGGATTCCCTTAACTGTTTTTGTGCTTCATGGAAGGCATTTGGTATCGTTTTCTTTTCCGTAATCCATTTTTTGTAAAAGGCCGTCATCAATAAAGAAGTTTGTTTATCGGGAACCTGCCATAAACTCATGACCAGGTATTTGACACCGGCGATCTTAAAGGCCCTTTGTAAACCATACACGCCTTCATTACCCCGTATGGTACCCAGGCCGGTTTCGCAGGCAGATAAAACCACCAGTTCTGTATTGGATAAATTCATCTGCGATATTTCGTAGGCCGTCAGCACCCCGTCTTCCTTTCCTTCCAGTGACCGGTTGCCTTCCCAGCCTTTATTTCCTCCCGATAAGATGAGACCCGAACGCAGCATTGGGTGTTCATTCATTTTAAAGACGGGTTCCTGGCTACCGGCAGAAAATGTCGAATCACCGGTTTTTTCTTTCGCATCCGGGAAAAAATACCCGTGTGTGGCGATGTGTAATATTTTGGGCGAGGAAGAATTATTTGTCCCGATCTTTTTAAAGGATTCTTCGGTGGCGTCCATTCCTTTTTTCACATTTGTTTTCAATGAAGCGGATTGCATGATCTTTTCAAGTGATTTGATCTCACTTTCTGTCCCCGGCAAATAAATCCACGCCCCTCCTCTTGTTACTGAATCACCTGGTGCATCAAAATCAACAGCCCCATACAGCACGGCCTCTTTGTTTGTATTTTTAATTTCATTGGCAACAACCAGTTGCCGGGTACTGTTCAATTCTACCAGTTGAAACTGATCGGCCAGTGTTTCGGTGGCAGATACGGGAATGGCATCTATATTGATGCGGTGCAACAACCCTGCGGGTGAATAATAGATTGTTTTTATTCCTGTCAGTTCTTTTTCTAAAGGCTTCCACAGCATTTCATACAAACTGGATTTGGAGCCCTTATTTATTTTTATGCCACGGCCGGCAAGGGAATAAAGCCTGTTCACAAAATCTGCTTTCAACCCGTTATCGGATTGTAAAAGGGAATCAAGTGACTTTTCTTCGAAGAGCGAAATGAAAGTTGGCTGCACATCACCGGGCCTGATCAATAAGACAGCATACATGGTACTGTCTGTTTTTCTTTTATCAAAATAGCGGTAATGGACAAATTCCAGGGCGGCTTCACCTTTTTTAAGTTTTTGCTGCACGTCCTGCCATTTTACCTGTTTCATTGCTTCTCCATACCCGGCAACGGTAAGGGCCAGTTCTTTTTCCAGTTCATTGGATCTTTCTTCCAGTTCAGTTACTCCCTTCCTTGCGTTAACAGGTTTTGCATATTCAGCAGCGAGGTTTCTTCCGTATGACTTTAACAGGGTATATTTTTCTTTGGCCTGGGCATTGGACAGGATCAATTGTTTGCTTTGTTGGTAGGCGTTGAGTAGAAATCCCTTAAAGAAAAGAATGTTATCATACCCTGTTTTGGCTATACCCGTTGTACCGGATGTTCTTTGGTCGAATGAAAAGATAGCGGATATTCCATTATTAAAGGTCATCAGGTACTGGTTCATTTCCTGTTCAGACAGGTGGTTGAGGGCCAACAAGACCAGTTTCCGGTTTAATTGAGAAGAGGCTGTAAAAAAAGTTTCTGCTTTTTCGTGCTGGCCCATTTTCGAATATAAAAGTCCAAGGTTGCCCAGGGTCTGGGCATAATGACGATGTTCTTTGCCCAGCAATTTTTCCCGGATGGCTTTTGCTTCAAGCCAGAGGGTTTCTGCTTTTTCGTACTGGCTCATTCTATAGTACACCTCTGCACTGCTGTTCAAACCTGAAGCATAATCCGGATGCTCTTTTCCCAGTACTGTTTCCTGTATGGCTAATACTTCCGTATATATGGGTTCGGCTTTTTCGTATTGACCCATGTCTTTATACAATAGAGCGAGGTTGTACATTAAAGTTGCATATCCAACACTTTCTTTCCGCTCTAATTTTTCACGGATCGCTTTTGATTCAAGATAAAGGGGTTCTGCTTTTTCGTATCGGCCCATAAACCAGTACAAGATGCCGAGGTTCATCAAACTACTAGAATATTCATCACTTTCTTTTCCCGCAGATCTTTCCCGGATCGCTTTTGTTTCAAGATAAAGAGGTTCCGCTTTTTCATATTGGCCCAGGTTCGAGTACAATATCCCCAGGTTGGTCAGGCTTGATGCATAATCTGGGTGTTCTTTACCCAGCGCTTTTTCACGGATCGCTTTTGCTTCCAGGTAAAGGGGTTCTGTTTTTTTATATTGGCCCATATCAATATATAAAACACCCAGGTTCCCCAGGGCTGACGCATATTCCGGGTGTGCCTTACCCAGCACTTTTCCCCGGATGGCAATGATGTCAAGATAAAGAGGTTCTGCTTTTTCATATTGGCCCATGAGCCAATACATAACACCCAGGTTATTCAAAATAATTACATAGTCTGGATGTTCTTTGCCATGTATTTTTTCCTGGATCGCTTTTGCTTCAAAATAAAGGGGCTCTGCTTTTTTGAATTGGCGGATGTCTTTGTAAAAATTCGCAACATAATAAACGCCCAATGCATAATCGGCATGTTCCTTACCGAGCGTTTTTTCACGGCGGGCTATAAATTCAAGATACAGGGATTCTGCTTTTTCATTTTGGCGCATACGGCTGTATAAAAATGCAAGGTTGTAAATACTCCATATATAATCCGGGTGATCTTTACCCAATAACTTTTCCCTGAAGGATCTTGATTCCAGGAACAGTTTTTCTGCTTCGGGGTAATCACCTTTAATTGCGAGGATTCTTCCGTGATTGGCGCCGACATTTCCATAATATGCCGTTTCCGGCCCAAATTTTTCCAGGGCTATTTTTTCAGCAAGGGCATTCACTTCAAGAGCTTTAGTAAAATCATTCTTCCCGGTAAGGTTACGCGATACTTTAATGAGGCTGTCAACCTGCCTGATAGCCGCAGAGTCAATGGTTTGAGCTGTAACAAAAAATGGTACGATCGCCAGGAAAAACAGGATGAGTCTTTTCATGTTGATTAAAAATAAACTATATTTTTTTGAAAAGATATTTTACCGGATACCTATTATAGTGATCTGGAACCCCAAAAAAGGCGACAGGGCTTCAGCCATCATTCTACCAAAACAAAGCCCGCCCAGTAATAAGGATCCAATCCCGATTCCCTTAACTGTTGTTGCGCTTCATGGAAGGCGTTTGGTATGGTCTTCTTTTCGGTGAGCCATTTTTTATAAAAGGCCGTCATCAATAAAGAAGTTTGTTTATCGGGCACCTGCCATAAACTCATGATCAAATATTTTGCGCCGGCTATTTTAAAAGCTCGTTGCAAACCATAAACGCCTTCATTGCCCTGAATGGTACCAAGGCCCGTTTCACAGGCAGACAAAATAACCAGTTCTGTATTGGATAAATTCATCTGCGATATTTCATAGGCCGTAAGCACCCCGTCTTCCTTTCCTTCCAGTGACCGGTCTCCATCCCAGCCTTTATTGCCTCCCGATAAGATCAAACCGGAACGCAACATGGGATGATCGCTCATTTTAAAGACCGGTTCCTGGCTGCCTGCTGCCAAAGTTGAACTTGCTTTTTCCTTAGGATCCGGAAAAAAATACCCGTGTGTGGCTATGTGTAATATTTTGGGTGAAGCTGAATTATTAGCTCCGATCCTTTTAAAGGATTCTTCTGTGGCATCAATCCCCTTTTTCACATTTGTTTTCAATGAAGCGGTTTGCATGATCTTTTCAAGCGAATTAACCTCACTTTCTGTTCCCGGTAAATAAGTCCAGGATCCACCGCTTCTTACTGTTGAATCACCAGGGCCATCAAAATCAACTCCACCGTACAGAACGGCATCTTTGTTCATATTGTTTATTTCAATGGGAACAACCAATTGCCGGGTACTGTTTAATTCTACCAATTGAAACTTATCTGCCAGGGTTTCTGATGCAGATACCGGAATGGCATCTAAATTAATGCGGTGCAATAACCCGGAGGGTGAAAAATATATCTTTTTTATTCCTGTTAATTCTTTTTCCAGTGGCTTCCATAGCATTTCATACAAACTGGTTTTGGAACCTTTGTTGATCTTTATCCCGCGGTCTGTAATGGAATAAAGCCTGTTCACATAATCTGCTTTCAGCCCGTTATTGGATTGCAAAAGGGAATCAAGTGACCTTTCTTCGAAGAGTGAAATGAAGTGGGGTTGCTCATCGCCGGGCCTGAGCAAAAGGGCGGCATACATGGTGCTGTCTTTTTTATTCTTATACCCGTAACCGTATTTAACAAACTCGATAGCGGCTTCGCCCTTTTTAAGTTTTTGCTGCACGTCCTGCCATTTTACCTGTTTCATGGTTTCTCCATAACCGGCAATGCTCTTTGCAATTTCTTTTTCAAGCGTATTGGATCTTTCTTCCAGTTCGGTTACTCCTTTGCGCTCAGCAACAGGTTTTGCATATTCTTTTGCCAGCCGCCTGCCATAGGACATTAAAAGATTATAATTTTCTTTTGCCGCAGTATTGGACAGGATCAATTTTTTACTGTGATTATAGGCATTTAGTAAAAATCCTTTAAAGAAAAGCGTGTTATCATAACCTGTTTTGGCAATCCCGGTTTTACCGTCTGTTATTTGGTCGAGTGAAAAAATATTGGATTCATCTTTATTAAAAGTGAGGAGGTACTGGTTCATTTCCAGTTCAGACAGGTGGTGCATTGCTTTTAATGTAAGGTTCCGGTTTAATTGGGAATTTCCTGTAAAAAAGGTTTCCGCTTTTTCGTATTGGCCCATTAACCAGTACAAAGTCGCCAGGTTGGTCAAACTATTTGCAATAAGAATATGTTCTTTACCCAGCGCTTTTTCCAGGATAGCTTTTGATTCATAATAAAGGGGCTCTGCTTTTTCGTACAGGCCCATGTCCATATACAAAGTTGCCAGGTTATTAAGGCTTTGAGCATAAAAGTCATGTGCTTTGCCCAGCAGTTTTTTACGGATGGCTATTGCTTCCAGATTCAGGCTTTCCGCTTTATCGTAAAGACCCATATATTGATACAAAGTCGCCAGGTTGGTCAAACTATTTGCATAACCCGGATTCTCTTTCCCAAGTGCTTTTTCCTGGATGGCAATAGCTTCCAGGTAAAGGGGCTCTGCTTTTTCGTATTGGTTCGTTTTCCAGTATAAAAGAGCAAGGTTGCTTATTGTTTGTGAATAATGTTCATGTTCTTTGCCCAGTACTTTTTCACGGATGGCTAATGCTTCAAGATAATAAGTTTCCGTTTTTTCGTACTGACCCGTATAAAAGCATAAAACTCCGAGGCTGTTTAAAGCAGATGCATAATCGGGATGTTCTTTACCCACTTTTTTTTCAAGAAGGTTTTTTGCTTTTAGAAAAAGGGGTTCTGCTTTTTCGTATTGGCCCATGTCTTGATACAAAATCGCCAGGTTGTAAATGGATCTATAATTTTCGGGAGGATCTTTACCGAACAGTTTTTCCCTGATGGCTATTGCTTCCAGATTCAGGCTTTCCGCCTTTTCGTATTGGCCCAGGTACCAGTATAAGATCGCAAGATTGCCAAGGGAATTCGCATAATCGGGATGTTCTTTGCCAACCGTTTTTTCCCTGATGGCCTTAACTTCCAGGTAAAGGGGCTCCGCTTTTTCGTATTGGGCCATGTATGAATATAAAATGGCAAGGTTGCCCAGGCCTGATGCATAATCGGCATGTTCTTTCCCTGCTTTTTTTTCAATGATGTTTTTTGCTTCCAGGTAAAGGGGTTCCGCTTTTTTGTACTGGCCCATGTTAATATATAATTGCGCCAGAGTATTCAGGGATACTATATAATCGGCATGTTCTTTACCCAGCACCTTTCCCCGTATGGCTAATGCTTCCATATGAAGGGGTTCCGCTTTTTCGTATTGGATCATGGCGGTATACAAAAATGCCAGGTTGTTCAGACTCCATGCATAATCGGGATGTTCTTTCCCAAGCACTTTTTCACGGATAGCTTTTGACTGCAGGTACCATTTTTCAGCTTCCGGATAGTCCTTTTGATAATACAAAATCCTTCCATGATTAAAACAGGTGCTTCCATAGGCTGCCGACTCTTGTCCAAATTTTTCCAGCGCTATTTTTTCTGCAAGGGCATGCACCTCAAGTGCTTTAGTAAAATCATTCTTCCCGGTAAGGTTACGCGATACTTTAATGAGGCTGTCCACTTGTTTGATAGAAATGGAGTCAATGGTTTGAGCTGTAACAAAAAATGGTATGATCGCCAGGAATAACAGGATGAGTTTTTTCATGATGATTAAAAATAAACTATATTTTTTTACAAAAATATTTTACCGGATACCTTTTATTGAAATTTGTGAGCCCGAAACAAAGCGACGGGGCTTCAGCTATCATTCTACCAAAACAAAGCCCGCCCAGTAATAAGGATCCAACCCGGATTCCCTTAACTGTTGTTGTGCTTCATGAAAGGCGTTTGGTATGGTCTTCTTTTCGGTGAGCCATTTTTTGTAAAAGGCTGTCATCAATAAAGAAGTTTGTTTATCGGGCACCTGCCATAAACTCATGATCAGGTATTTTGCACCGGCTATTTTAAAAGCTCGTTGCAAACCATAAACGCCTTCATTACCCTGTATGGTTCCCAGGCCTGTTTCGCAAGCCGACAATACCACCAGTTCTGTATTGGATAAGTTCATCTGCGATATCTCGTAGGCGGTCAGCACTCCATCTTCCTTTCCTTCCAGTAACCGGTTTCCTTCCCAGCCTTTATTGCCTCCCGATAATATAAGGCCTGAACGCAACATGGGGTGGTCGCTCATTTTAAAGACGGGTTCCTGACCGCCGGCTGCCAACTCTGAACTTGCTTTTTCCTTCGGATCCGAAAAAAAATAACCGTGTGTGGCGATGTGTAATATTTTAGGTGAAGCTGAATTATTAGATCCGATCTTTTTAAAGGATTCTTCTGTAGCATCGATCCCCTTTTTCACATTTGTTTTCAATGATGCAGATTGCATGATCTTTTCAAGGGAATTAACCTCACTTTCTGTTCCCGGTAAATAATTCCAGGCCCTTCCTCTTGTTACTGAATCACCAAAGGCATCAAAATCAACGCCACCGTACAGAACGGCATCTTTGTTCATATTTTTTATTTCAATGGGAACAACCAGTTGCCGGGTGCTGTTCAATTCTATCAATTGAAATTTATCGGCCAGTGTTTCAGTGGCAGATACGGGTATAGCATCTATATTGATCCGGTGCAACAACCCGGCGGGTGAAAAATAGATCGTTTTTATTCCGGTTAATTCTTTTTCCAAAGGCTTCCACAGCATTTCATACAAACTGGCTTTGGAGCCCTTATTGATCTTTATCCCGCGGCCGGCAAGGGAATAAAGCCTGTTCACATAATCTGCCATCAACCCGTTATTGGTCTGTAAAAGCGAGTCAAGAGACTTTTCTTCGAAGAGAATAATGAAGTGGGGTTGCGTATAACCGGGTTTGAGCAATAAGGCAGCATACATGTTGCTGTCTTTTTTATTCTTATACCCATAACTATATTTAACAAACTCGATAGCGGCTTCGGCCTTTTTGAGTTTTTGCTGCACGTCCTGCCATTTTACTTGTTTCATGGTTTCTCCATAACCGGCAATGCTCTTTGCAATTTCTTTTTCAAGTGTATTGGATCTTTCTTGCAGTTCGGTTACTCCTTTGCGCTCAGCAACGGGTTTTGCATATTCAGTTGCAAGCCGCCTGCCATAGGACTGTAATAATTTATAATTTACTTTAGCTGCAGCATTTGATAGGATCAATTTTTTACTGTGATAGTAGGCATTGAGTAAAAAGCCTTTTAAAAAAAGTGTATTATCATATTCGGTTTTTGCAATGCCTGTTGCAGCTGCTGTTTTTTGATTGAATGAAAAAATATTGGATTCAGTATTATTGAAGGTCATCAGGTATTGATTCATTTCCTGTTCTGATAGGTGGTGAAGTGCAGATAATATAAGTGCCCGGTTTGAAGTAGCCGCATCTGTAAAAAAATTTTCAGCTTTTTTGTTTTGGCCAATTTCCATATACAAAACAGCCAGATTTTCTAAACTCAAGATATAATCGGGATGCACTTTGTCCAGTGATTTTCCACGGATGGCCTTAGATTCAAGAAGAAAGGGTTCTGCTTTTTCAAATTGGCCCATGTCAGTATACAAAAGCCCCAGGGTGTTCATGCTTGTAGCATAATCAGGGTGTTCTTTACCCAATACTTTTCCCCGGATGGCTAAAGCTTCAAGATAAAGGGGTTCCGCTTTTTCGTATTGTCCCATGTCTTCATACAAAATTGCGAGATTATTCAGGCTTGTAGCATAATCAGGGTGTTCATTACCATACACTTTTTCCCGGATGGCTTTTGATTCAAGAAAAAGGGGTTCCGCTTTTTCGAATTGTCCCATGTCTTCGTACAAAACCGCCAGGCTGTTCAAGCTCCATGCATAAGTGGGATGTTCTTTACCCAGCGCTTTTTCCCGTATAGCTTTTGATTCAAGAAAAAGAGATTCCGCTTTTTCGTATAAGCCCATATGATAGTACAAACCTCCCAGGTTGTTCAAACTTATTGCATACGTGGGATGTTCTTTGCTCAGTACTTTCCCCCAGATGATTTTAGCTTCCAGAAAAAGGGGTTCTGCTTTATCGTACCGGCCCATATCTTTATTCAAACTCCCTAGGTTATTTAAACTAGCTGCGTAATCTGTATGTTCTTTACCCAGTACTTTTTCCCTGATGGCTTTTGCTTCAAAAAAAAGTGATTCTGCCTTTTCGTATTGTCCCATATTTGCGTACAAAACTGCCAGGTTGTTCATGCTTGCTACATAATCGGGATGTTCTTTACCCAGCACTTTTTCCCGGATGGTTCTTGCTTCAAGATAAAGGGATTCTGCTTTTTCGTATTGCCCCATATCCATGTATAACCTTGCCAGGTTGTTCAAACTTTGGGCATAATCGGGATGTTCTTTGCCGGGTACTTTTTCCCGTATAGCTATGGCTTCAAGTAAAAGGGTTTTCGCTTTTTCATATTGCCCCATTTCTTTGTACAAATTCGCCAGGTTATTCAAACTTGCTGCAAAATCGGGATGGTCTTTCCCAAGCACTTTTTCTCTGATAGCTTTTGATTCAAGATAAAGGGGTTCCGCTTTTTCGTATTGCCCCATTTCTTTGTACAAATTTGCCAGACTGTTCAAACTTGCTGCAAAATCGGGATGTTCTTTACCGAGTACTTTTTTCCTGATAGTGATAGATTGGAGGTACCACTTTTCAGATTCGGGGTAGTTGTCTTTAAAATATAAAATTCTTCCATGATTAAAACAGGTGCTTCCATAGGCTGCGGTTTCCTGCCCCAATTTTTCGAGTGCCAGTTTTTCGGCCAAAGAATTTACTTCAAGGGCTTTTACAAAATCATTCTTGCCAGTCAGCGCACGGGATACTTTAATAAGGCTGTCCACCTGTTTGATAGAAATGGAGTCAATAGTTTGGGCAACAACAAAAAAAGGAACAATCGCCAGGAAAAATAAGATGGTTCTTTTCATGATGATTAAATATAAACTATATTTTTTTACAAAAGAAGATTTTACATCTTTACGGCGGCTAGTGCTTGCAGGCAAACAGGCAGGAACAGAGACCCGCCTTGGGAATAATTCTAAATGTAAGGATTGCCTTAAAAAAATATTTTTTTGCGGATTTTGTCTAAAGTTAATTTTGTACCAACAAATGTTAAGTTTTTATTCATTGCATACTCTGACCGAAAGTAAGTAAATTGTTGTCGGGGTCAAGCAGAGAAAATTCTTTTTGCCCCCAGGGTTTGATTTGCAAATGCCCTGCCGGGTTTATGATTATTTTCTTGTCCTGCAGTGTCTGATACAGTTTTTCAATTTCATCTGTACGAATATATACCTGTCCGTAATTTTCGTTAGGGTCAATTTCCTTAAACTCGAAAAAGTGAATTTGAATACTGTCTTTTTGTACCATCAGGTAACCATCAAAGTCGGCACTGCCAAATTCCCGGAAATCTAATTTGTTTAAATAAAAGTCCCGTGTAATGGCTTTATTACGCATTGGTAGTTTTGGATTAATGTCTGTAAGCATATTTATTTCAATTTGTTTTATTCTTGTGAGCTATCGTATGTTAAAATGTACGCCAACTGTTTGTGTTGTTTTGTACAGGGTGTCTCTTTACGCCTGCGCTTACACTTCGGGATTCGCATTGCCTATGATTGCTCTTCCTTCCACCCCCAATAACGCCAAACATTATGGCTGGCGTTATTTAAGTTGGACTTTATTCTATATCCTGTTCTTAAGAGAAAATTCCTGTAATACATTCCATTGTCCGCCGTCTTTTTGTTCAATCAGGCTTATTTTTTTAAAATTTAATTTTGCGGGCAAATTTATTTTTTCAATGTCTTCAAATAAATTGTCAGTGCAAATTGAGTTCCGGGGATGCATTAAAGTTATATGTGCTTCATGCCTTCCCGGATTGTTGTTTATGCCTTGTAAAATATGTTTGCGTAATTCTTGAAATTCAATATTGTCAGCCCTTGCCGGCAATAAAACTCCTTTCCCATTGTCAAACCTTGAGACTTTTCCAAATTCAATAGTAAATTCCGTATTGGTCAAACAATGCAGGTTTATTATTACCTGTTCAATATCTTCAATTTCGTCTTCTCGGCATAACGTAACACGGCTATTTATTAATTCGCTTTGTATCGGATTAAACTGTAGTCTTATTTTCTCAATACTTTCAGAGTCTTGTTTGGTTAAGAATAAGGTTAATTGTCTGCGAACGTTAATGGTCACTTTGTTATCATTTCAATTTTAATAATGTGTCATTTTATGCTTGTGTGGCAACTCGAATGCTTAAAACTTCAACAATTCAGTTACAGTCAGCTATAAGCCTGCACAGGAATACTAAAACCTTCCCACAATTTTAAAATTAACGAGCCTGGGTGTTAAACGGTTGGGGATGCTGTACACATTGTTGGCAAAATCTTTTATCAGCTGAAAGGAAATGGTATTGCGCCGGTCAATTAAATTAAATACTTCAAAACTGGCCCAGATGTTTTCAAAACTCCGGAATGGGCTGTGGCTTCGGCGTTTTGATTTTTCGCTGAGCAATTGTGCACTGAAACCCACATCAACACGAATGTACGGTTCAATGATGAGGGCATTGCGGTACTTTACACTGTTGGGAATATTATAACTCATGTTACTGCCATACAGCAGGTTTAAATGAAATTTGAAATTTTTGTTGGTGCTCAGGTAGTCTTCCAGGTATAAACCGGCGGTTATTAACCGGTCGGTAGGACGGCGCACAAAACCTACTTCATTTTTAATACTGTCCACCGCTACCTGGTCGGTGCTTTTTGCATTTATGATCTCGCC
>JANOGE010000192.1:0-2263 GCA_031414035.1 Chitinophagaceae bacterium
TACCGGGTACAAATGCTTCAGGAACGGCAAAACTGTTGCGGAATTTGCCTCTCATAATCTCGCCACGTACCAGCATTTGGTAACCACCCATGGGATAAACGGCCCCTCCCGACCTTCCGCCAGCTGGCGGAGAGGAGAAAAGCGAGTCATTGTAGCGAAACTCATCTGGAAAAACATCAATCAACTTTACTACAAAATCAGCATCGGTTGTAGATATGGCTGTCATCAAATCAGCTACCACCGGGCCTCCCAGTGTAATATCTTCTGCAAGAATATCTGTACTGAATGTAAGCACATCCGGTCTGCGGCTGGCAAAGCGCTGGTCATCTATCATGTATTCTCTGGTTCTGTCTAAACCAATGTCTTCGGTATAAGGTACAGGGTGTGCAGGATCACTGATGTATTCACTGTATGGATTGTTTTTGGAACTGTTATTCTTAAAAGATAATTTTCCATCCGGGCCGATAAAAAGATTTTTATATTCTATTTTTTTCGATGGCCATTCATTAAACCTTCTCCATTCATTTTCGCCACTAAAGAAAACAGTTGCTTCGGCAATATCATGTACCGTACCTTTCAGTTTTAAATAAAAATTGAAAAAGGGTATTTCAATATTTTGTTGATAAAATTCACTTGTCTTTTTTCCAAAACGTACATTTCCCAAATGCAAACCTTTATCGCCGGCCCAGCCACCATGATACCAGGGACCCATTACTATCCGGTTATCCGTATTCTTACTCTTGTCTTCAATAGCCTTATATAAACTCCAGGCACCAAAGCAATCTTCGGCATCAAACGTGCCACCCACAACCAATACGGCAGGTTTTATATTAGTTACAAAATTGCGTGCATTGCGGGCCTCCCACCAGGCATCGTAATTGGGGTGATTCATTAGATCCTTCCAAAAGGCAATACTATCACCCATTATTTTACTAAAGTTTTTTAAAGCACCTGTCTTTAAATAAAAATCGTAATTATCCTGCGAAGGAATATTGAAGCCTTGCCCCCATGCTGTAGTGGGTTTGGGCCTGGGTAAACCAAAGCCACTGTAAAAACTAAAAGCATCCATTAACATAAATGCGCCGTTATGGTGAAAATCATCGCCTTGAAACCAATCGGTAACCGGCGCCTGCGGACTTACGGCCTTTAATGCCCGATGGCCGCTAAGTGCCGCCATGGTTGAATAAAAACCCGGATAGGAAATGCCGAAAACACCTACCCGTTTATTATTGCCGGGGATGTTATTGGTCATCCATTCAATGGCATCGTAAGTATCGCTGGCTTCATCAATCTCTTTATTTTTTTTATTGGGATTAAATGGACGAACATCTACATATTCCCCCTCGCTCATAAATTTGCCACGTACATCCTGTATGGCAATGATGTATCCTTCTTTTAAATAATTGATCCAATACGATTCATAAATACGGGGGTTAAATTTATCTTCTCCGTAAGGCCAACAGGTGTATGGCGTTCGGTTTAATAAGATAGGATGCTTTTCCGAACTGTCTTTTGGAATATAAAATGCAGTAAACAGATTGATACCGTCACGCATGGGCAACATCTTTTCAACCTTGTAATAGTTTTCTCTAACCCAAAGCGAATCGCTGTTTTGGGCACATAGATTGGTTATTATAAGGATAAAAAAAACGGAAAGGAGGAAATATTTTTTCATTTGATAATTATTTGAGTGCTAAATTTAACGAAACTTAATTGCATATGGAGACTAATCGGGATGAGCTGATCAATAAATTCTATTCTTCCTTTCAAAAGCTGGATGATAACGGGATGAATAGCTGTTACCATAACGATATTGTTTTTTTTGACCCTGTTTTTGGTTTATTAAAAGGAGAAGAAGTAAAGGCTATGTGGAAAATGCTTTGTAAAAATGCCAGGGACTTTTCACTGACTTATGGGAATATTCAGCACCTGGATGAAGTGTACAGTACCTGCGACTGGGTGGCCAGTTATACTTTTTCAAAGACCGGGAAAAGGGTTGTAAATAAAATAAAAGCCAATATGCGTTTTGCTGATGGTATGATCATTGAGCATAGTGATGCTTTCAGTTTACAGAAATGGAGCAGCCAGGCACTGGGTTTTAGCGGGTGGCTGTTGGGCTGGAATTCTTTTTTTCAGCGTAAAATTAAAAACCAGGCAAAGGGGAATTTGCTAAGGTTTATGGAATGTAAAAGATAGTTGTTGGTCAGGCGACCAACAACGGCGAAGCTAAACCTATAAGGTCTGCTGCACTGGAATGCCGGGC
>JANOGE010000193.1:0-8019 GCA_031414035.1 Chitinophagaceae bacterium
TGTGTATCAGGATCAACCCTGATGCCTCCCATCATATAATGGGTAGTGGGCCCTATTTCCATAGGCTCTTTGGTAATATCAATATCGGCCAGTTTCTTAAACATATGAAACAGAAATGATACGGGCCAGGGAGCATTTGGCATTGATGCAACGTCGTGCTGCTAATGTTAGCGTAACCGGGAACAGGGAATTTAACCCGGGATGGCACACAGCACTTGATCTGAACAATATGCTTATCGCATCTGAAGCAATAACCATGGCCGCATTGCAAAGAAAAGAAAGTCGTGGTGCACATTTTCGGGAAGACTACCCGGAGAAAGATGCAAACTGCGGTAAATTTAATTTAGTAATAAAAAAGAATATTACCGGACAAATGACAATAAGGGAAGAACCCATCCCGGAAATACGTGAAGATCTTAAACAAATTATTGAAGAAATGAAATAAGGTTTGAGTTGTTGGTTTGTGGCAGTGGGATAATGCATTAAATTAAATAGTGTCAGGATGAGCCTGTCGAAGCCGGTATGTTTTTATATAACCCGCCTTCGACAGGCTCAGGCTGACAGCTCAAGGCCATTTACTATACCCGCTGCAATGACCAAAAACAAACATTCAAAAAGCTATGCCAACAGCAACATTTAAAATAGCACGTGATAATACTAACGAAGGAAAATCCGATAGTTATCGGATCGAGGACTATTCTATCGAAATTTCCGATGGTATGGTAGTACTGGATGCCATATTACAGATACAGGCACAGTATGCAAACGATCTGGCTGTTCGCTGGAACTGTAAAGCGGGCCACTGTGGCTCCTGCTCAGCAGAAGTTAACGGTATCCCTAAATTGATGTGCATGTGCAGGATGAATGAACTGCCAATGGATAAGCCGATACTGATTCAGCCCATAAAAGCATTTCCGCTTATAAGAGATCTGGTGACTGATGTTTCGTGGAATTTTGAAAACAAGAAAAAAATAAAAAAATTCAAACCACGGCCTGCAGATAATGCAGACGGTACCTGGCACATTATGCAGGAGGATATTGACAGGGTTCAGGAATTCAGAAAATGTATTGAATGCTTTCTTTGCCAGGATGTTTGTCATGTGCTTAGGGAACATCATTTGCATGACCGTTTTATCGGTCCCCGTTATTTTGTACATGTGGCTGCTCTGGAGATGCACCCGCTTGATGTTGAAGACAGGCGGGAAGACCTAAAGAACGCAGATGGTATCGGCTTTTGTAACATTACAAAATGTTGTACCCATGTTTGTCCCCAGGAGATAAAGATCACCGACAATGCTATTATTCCACTAAAGGAAAGAGTAGCAGATAAATTTTATGATCCGGTAAAAAAATTAATCGGAATGTTTAGATCTGTGAAATGACAATAAATATGGGTGTTTCATCAACACCGGTTTTTATAACCTTTTTAAAACTTGTGCTATGTTTCAAATCAAACCGATCTCAAAAGAGAGTATCCCAACAGCTCTGGAAAAAGCAGAGCGTTATCGACTTCTGAATGAACCAATGTTGGCCGAAAGCATCTGCCTCGATATTCTTGAAGCAGACCCCGAAAACAGCAAGGCATTTGTAACCATGCTTTTGGCAATTACGGAACAATTCGGTACATCATCATCAAACGATATGGACCGGGCAAAGCAGTTACTGACACATTTTCCGGATGAATATGACCGGCAATATTATTCGGGCCTGATATGTGAACGGCAGGGAAAAGCAAAACTCGGCAAACGTATGCTGGATGGTGGTGCTGTAGCCTACGAATGGTTAAGAGATGCAATGGATCATTATGAAAAAGCAGAAGCCATACGTCCACCCGGAAAAGATGATGCCATCCTGCGCTGGAACACCTGTGCACGCCTCATCATGCGGCATAACCTGAAACCAATTGATGAAAAATATGTAGAACTGCCATTGGAATGACCAGGAGTTTGTCAAACAGGTCATTCCTTACAATTATAGCATACACTATTAAATTCATCGATCACCAAAATTAATTGAATGTCTAACGAACCGGCAAATACTTCACTGGCTGCGCCAATCAGCCAGCAGGAAAGGATACATATAATTGACAGCCTACGGGGTATTGCCATACTCGGAATATTGCTGATGAATATACCGGGCTTCGGTTTGGCCCCTGCAGCTATCGGTGATTTTTCACTTCAGCCACAGGGCAACCTTAATTATTATTTCTGGTATGTATTCGGTCCCGGCGTTTTTGAAGGTAGTATGCGGGGAATTTTCTCCATGTTGTTTGGGGCAGGTATGTACATTTTTGTTACCCGACTCGAAAAAAAGGCACCAGGGCTTATGCCGGCAGAACTTTTTTTACGCAGGCAATTATGGTTATTGTTGTTTGGAATGTTTCACGCTTATATATTGCTTTGGTATTGGGATATTCTATATCACTATGCCATCTGCGGCATCATCCTTTTTGCTTTTCGCCGCCTTGCACCCAAATACCTGCTGATTGGTGCTGCCGTATGCCTGGTGCTGATGACGGCCAGGGAGAACCGTGACCTCTATAAAAAGAAAAATATGATCAGGAAAGGGGAGATCGTAGCTGCCATAGATACTGCAAAAATAAAACTCACCGATATACAGAAGGAGCAACTGGAGGCCATGACCGGATTTAAAGACAAAAGCAAACCCGAAGAGAAAAAGAAAAGGATGGAAAAACAGCTGAAGGATATCAGGGGCAGTTATGCCGAATCGTACGAAACAAGGAGCAAGATGGCAGAAGAAAGTGAAACCTTTGGCATGTATTACTGGGCTATATTTGATGTAACCCTGTTCATGTTTTTGGGCCTTGCTTTTTTTAAACTGGGTATTTTACAGGGCGAGGCAAAAACAAAAGTATATGCATGGATGGCTGTTATTGGCCTGGGAGCAGGATTACCATTGGGTTACCTGTATGTAAACTACGATGTAGGCCATCATTTTAACTGGTTCGAGATCGTGAAGAATAAATCATTTGATTTTTATGAACTGCAGCGCCTTATTCATTCTATCGGCATATTCGGCCTCATCATGCTGATGTATAAGTCGGGTTGGTTTAAATGGATGTTTGCACTGATGCGGCCGGTGGGGCAGATGGCATTTACAAACTACCTGATGCAATCTGTTATCTGTGGTATTATCTTCATGGGCATTGGTTTTGGGTTATTCGGGAAACTTGAATATCATCAATTGTTTTATGTGGTAGCAGCCGTATGGGCCCTGGAAATAATCTGGAGCCATATATGGTTGCGTTATTTCAGGTTTGGCCCGCTGGAATGGCTGTGGCGGAGTTTGACCTATTGGAAAAAGCAACCATTAAAAAAAGATAAAACACCGGTTGACATCGGGCTATAAAGAAATGGAATTATTATTTATACCTTTTTCGATGTCCACTTTCCGCTCCGCAAATAAATAAATGAAAAGATAAAGATGGTGAACCAATAAACCAGTTCATTGCTCCAGGCCATAGCCAGTGAGATGTAATTTACTTTTATAAAATACCATGTGTAAATCAAATACACCGTGATGGCAATTATTTCAATAAGTAAATTCACTTTTGTTTTGGCCGTGCCGGTTACACCGTTCAGCCAGATATTGGCAACACTCATAAACATCAGTCCAAGGCTTACCACCCGTAAAACCGGGATACCCTGTTTAACAAATTCTTCTCCCTGTCCGAATAAACCAAAGAATATCGTTGGAAAAATATTCACCAGCAGGCACATGGCTAAACAAAAGCCAATACTTAAAAACGTTATCTTATTTATCGCCTCCAGCACTTTGTCTTCCCGTTTCTGACCCATTAAATTACTGACCATCACATTACAGGTGCTGGCAAATGCCCAAACAAAAACACCCGTTAATCCAAATACATTACGCATGGTGTTGCTGATGGCTTTGGCAGTTTCATCATGCAGTCCTTCTATCAAAATAAAAAATATTAGCCAGGTAGTAACACTGATAACGTACTGCAACATCAATGGAGCTGATATCGTTAATATCTGTTTAGTAATAACCCTGTCGTAAACAAAACTCTTTAATAACCCATATTGCTTTTTCAGGCCGGTACGGTATAAAACGATCAACACAACGATCATGCCGATTATTTCAGCAATAACCGATGCAACCGCAGCACCATTAAATCCAAGGGCAGGAAAACCAAAACGTCCTTTGATCAGTAAATAGTCAAGCAAAATATTGATACCGGCTTCAAAAATAAAACCGATCATTAAATAACGGCTGTTGAGGGATGATACTAAAAATGCATTACCCATCTGGAATAAAAATAAAAAAGGAAGGCCAAATATCCTGATCCTTAAAAAATTTATTTCAGCAGGATAAGCTTTTGGATCAGCAACCTGCTGTAATATTAACGGTGCAATAAACCAGGTAATTAAAATACCGGCTACAGCAAACTGCAGACAAATTCGGATACCCTGTGCCAGGATGACCTTAAATGCTTCGGGATTATCACTCCCTGCATATCGTGAAAATACAGCCTGCAGCGCATTATTTAAACCATGACCGGCTACAGCAAAGATCAAATAAAATACACCGGTTATACCGGCATTACCCAATGCTTCAGTACTTAAATTACCCAAAAAAATGCTGTTGGTCAGCATATTGATCTGGGGAATAAGTATTGCCAAAGTGATCGGTAATGCAATAAACAGAATTTGTTTATTGGTTACCTTAACTTTTAAATCCCTGGTTGCAGCTGTACTTTCCATAAAGTCAGTAAAATTATCTTATTTTGCCTCCCCAAATGCATCATGTGAATCCTTCTTTCAACATTCAATCACCGGGAATTTATACCGAAGCGGCACAATTATTTGTAGAAGCAGGCCCAATGGGCATTTCATTTGTTATACTGAATACCGGAAATTGCTTTCAGGCGGTAACAACGTATTCTTTTTCCAATAAGCTGAATGAAAAGGAGCTGACAGAATTAATAAAGGAAATAGTACAGAACGATGAACTGTTACAGAAGCAGTACCGGAAAACACATATCTTCTGGTCATTTACCGAAAGTATTTTAGTACCCCCTGAATTGTTAAATGACAACAACAAATCTGAAATGCTGAACCTTGTTTACGGTGATGTAAAAAAGAGTAGCCTTAAAAGCGATTTTTTATATAAACATAACCTGCATAATATTTTCAGGATACCGGGGAGCATTCAGGAATGTTTACATGTAAAATTTCCTTATGCGGCCCAATCCCATCAGTATTCTTTACTGGTAAACAGGCAAACCAATGGGGAAGATGCACTCTTTGTTGTGTTTTATACAAATAGTTTAACCATGATGCTGTGGAAAGGAGGCCGCCTGCAGGTAATACAGAATTTTGAGTACTTCAGCCCGGAAGATACCGCTTATCACTTGCTGAATGTTTGTAAGAGTTTTGATATGCAGCCTAATAAAGTTATCCTGTATATCAGTGGATTGATAGATGAAAAGTCAAATTTATACAGCTCTATGTATAAATATTTCTTACACATGGAATTTGATAAACTGCCGGTTGATTTTACTTATGGCGAAGAAATTAAAGATCATCCGGTGCATTATTTCAGTCATTTATTTTTCCTGGCGTCATGCGTATAATCAGTGGCATACATGGAGGCAGGAGAATTAATCCACCTGCCAAAATGCCAAATACAAGGCCAACAACGGATATTGCCA
Source organism: Chitinophagaceae bacterium (assembly GCA_031414035.1). Taxonomy (GTDB): domain Bacteria; phylum Bacteroidota; class Bacteroidia; order Chitinophagales; family Chitinophagaceae; genus Ferruginibacter. The sequence goes on from JANOGE010000193.1 coordinate 5,696, forward strand.
AAGAAGGCTTGTTTAATATCCTGCAAAATAACATGGAGATAGATCAACTTAAAGTACTGGATCTTTTTGGTGGCACCGGTTGTATCAGTTACGAACTGGCCAGCAGGGGAGCGGCAGATATTACGATTGTTGAGAAGGATACTAAAATGTATGACTTTATAAAGAAGACTTCAACAGATCTTGGGTTCAAAAATTTTAATGTGGTCAAATCAGATGTCTTCCGATTTATAAAAACAACAACCGGTGAATATGATTTTATTTTCGCCGGCCCGCCTTATGCCCTAACCACAATTGATGAACTGCCGGTTACCGTTTTTGAGAAAAATATATTAAAACCCGGTGGCTGGTTTGTGCTGGAACATACCCCGAAGAATGATTATAAAAAGTTTCCGCATTATAAAACTGAGCGAAACTACGGCACCACCATCTTCTCTATCTTTGTAAACAAGTAAAGTAATAGACAATAGACAATAGACAATAGACAATAGACAATGGACAATAGACAACAGACAACAGACAACAGACAATTGGCAAGGGCATTTTTACGGATTAAATAATTAACTAATTAACACGTTGCTTAAAAGCTTCAGATACCTGTTATTCCCTGTTTCTATGGTTTATGGCACCATGGTGTGGTTGCGCAACCTCATGTACGATAATAAAATATTCAAATCAGCTTCCTTTAATTTTCCGATCATCTGTGTAGGGAACCTGGCCACCGGCGGCACGGGTAAAACTCCCATGACGGAATACCTGATCCGGTTTTTAAAAAATGATTACAAAACGGCAACCCTGAGCAGGGGATATAAAAGAAAAACCCGGGGCTTTGCCATTGCCAATGAAAATACTACTGCACTGGAGATAGGGGATGAGCCCATGCAGTTTCATCAAAAATTTCCGGAGGTAGCGGTTGCAGTTGGTGAAGAAAGGGTAGTGGCCATACCGCAAATACTGTATCAGAAACCTGACACACAGGTTATCATCTTAGACGATGCTTTTCAGCACCGGCAAGTGAAAGCCGGGCTCAATATCATGCTTACTGAATATTCAAACTTATATACCCGAGATTTTATTTTACCGGCAGGCGACCTGCGGGATGTAAGAAACAGTAATAAACGGGCAACTATCATTATTGTTACAAAATGTAAAGCAGATTTATCCGAAACTGAAAAAAATGCAATCGTTGCAGAAATTGATCCTGCGGCTGATCAATGTGTTTTTTTTACAACCATTGTTTACGGTAAACCGTATCATCTTTTTACAAAAGAAGAAATTGATATTAAGCATGATTGTGGCATTTTACTGGTATGCGGTATAGCCAACCCAAGGCCATTAAAAGAGCATCTTACAAAGTATGCAGACAGCTATGATATGCTGAGTTATCCTGATCACCATATATTTCATAGCAACGATCTGAGGGATATTCAACAACATTTTGAAAAAATAATAGCCATTAAAAAAATCATTCTTACTACCGAAAAAGATGCCGTCCGTCTGCAGAAATTCGCGGCTGAATTAAATGACTTCCCGATCTATGTAGTTCCCATTCAACATAAATTTTTATTTGACAAAGACCATGAATTTGAAGGCCTTGTAAAAAAATTCATACAGTCCTTTCACTAAATGCAAATAGGAGCAAAATTTTGTACCTTGTTTGCCATTCATTTAACTATGCAACTGTTTATAGTTTGCCTGTTTCTTTCCTGCGCCTGTATTGGGCAGCAACGTCCCAACATCATTTACATCATGAGTGATGACCATGATGCGGATGCTATAAGTGCCTACAATAAAAAATTAATCAATACCCCCAATATTGACCGCATAGCCAGGGAAGGCGTAATGTTTACCCGGAATTTTACAGGCAATTCAATCTGCGGGCCTGTGAGAGCCACCCTTTTAACAGGACAGCATTCACACAAAAATGGCATGTTGAATAACCGGACAAGATTTGATTCTTCAAAAATTACCATGCCTAAACTGATGCAGCAGGGCGGCTATCAAACAGCTATTGTAGGCAAGTGGCATTTACATTCATATCCCACCGGTTTTGATTATTGGAAAATATTACCGGGTCAGGGCCTGTATTTTGAACCGAGATTGATTTCAATGAAAGGCGATACCGGCACTTATCATGGTTATGCCACCGATGTGATTACCAATGAAGCCATCCATTGGCTTGATAACCGGGACAAGAGTAAACCTTTTTTATTGCATCTTCATCATAAAGCCCCGCACCGGTATTTTATGTCCCCGTTAACATATATAGAAGAATACCATAGCAAAACATTCCCCGAACCTGCCACCTTATATGCAGATACTGCCGG
>JANOGE010000194.1:0-27401 GCA_031414035.1 Chitinophagaceae bacterium
AGCCTTTACCACAACCCACTTCCAGTATTTTTCCTGATGTCTTTAATGATTTAATTTTCTTTGCATACGCCAGGTATTCTTTATAATTAAGATTTACTATTTGTGGATCTGAGTTATGATAAAATTCAGAATTCAGAATAGAATAATACTTTGTCATTAATTCCTGTTGTATAACAGGAGTCATGTACCTGTGGCCACATCGTTCACATACAACTATATCAACTGCTGCATTTTCTTTATCAAGTTCAAGTAATTTTAAAACACTGCTTTTGTTATGGTAAACAGAAAATAATTTCTTATTCAAACTTCCGCTACAAACCGGGCAATGTACAGGAATTAAATAATTTGTTTCCCTTTCCATTCTTAGTTTTCCTTTTTCTTTATAAAATATCCCTCTAATTGCTGTATTTGTTCTGTGTTCCTGTCAATATACCCCGGACTGTAGAAAAGCGGTTTGAAATTTAATCTATCCAGGTATTTGATCATTTCTTCAAAGGACATCACCCCTTCATAGAGTGGTAATAATGACATTTCAAGCTGGATGATCTTTACTTTTTGTGCTATTAATTTTTCCGCCCCGGCCAATACATTTTTTTCAAACCCCTGCGTATCAATTTTCAATAAAATGTTTTTGAAAGGATCAAACTGCGTTGAAATACTATCGAGCTTCCTGATGGCTACCTTTTCCATATCCACAAAAGCAGCAGAAGGCGCCGCATCGGTATGTTCTTTATTTATCTGTAAAATGGAACTGCTATGGCTGTTTAAAGATATATTGATCTCAATTTCTCCGTCGGCATTGCCTATTGCACACCTGTCAAATGCTTTCCAGTTAGAATAGCTTTTCGTATTCTTCAATAATGCCGGGTAGGCCGATGATAAAGGTTCAAAAGATATGACCTGTTTATCAAAGCCGGCGCCTATCATTTTTAAAGAAAACTGCCCCGTATTTGCCCCCACATCCAGCAGCAGGTCTATATCATTTTGTTGGGCAACCTTTACCAGGCTTTTCAAGGCCAGTTCTTTGCCAAAATACCGCTCCACATTCAACCCCATCGGATGAAATAACGTATCCAGTACTTTTTTAAATGCAGTTCTCAATTGGCTTTTTTAAAATTTTTCAAATATAGCAGGTTATTCTCTCTTTTAATTAAACCCGGGCATCAGTTATTGATAAAAATGCTTTTCTGCTGTTGTACATTTTTTTCATTGTCGTTTAAAATCCGTTTAAAATCGGCATACCCACCCGACCTGAACGTACAATTAACAAATTTACTATGAGATACTAAAAATGCATACGGGCCCCAGGTAGAGGGCTTTTTAAAATACACATTAAAAGTGCAGTTATCAAAAAAACTGTTTTCCGCGTCCTCCTTGCTTTTTTTCTTTTTCACTTCGGTGTACAGTACCGGTTTTTTATAGCTGGTAAAATTACAGTTATCAAATTTTGCATACCTGCCGGTTATTGCTACCAGGTAAGCGGGTGCAAAAATTTTTTTCTTCAGTAACGAATCGGTGAAGGTACAATTGATAAAGTTCATCCCGTCCTTTTCATTACCGGCATCATAACTTAAAAGGGAGCAACCGGCAATGGTGGTATTTCTAAAAGTAAACCGGGGTGAGGCACACAATAAAGCATAATTAGTGTTTCCATTAATGGTGCAGCTGTCGAAGGTTACATCCGATGCATCGGGGTAACCGCTGACCACCGAATTGCCTGCATTATTGATAAACTCACATTTTATGATACTTCCTTTTTTACAAAGGGCATTTCTTTCGGGTTCAATATCCAGGCCCGAACCCGGATTCGTTTTTATTTTACCTGTGCTGTTATTTATAAAACTACACTTATAAAAACTTACATTTTCGCCCCCGCACCAGCTAAAGCCATCACGGCCATTATTATTAAAACTGCAATTGGTAAAAGAAATATTTTTTACCGGTATTTTATCAGCATCCTGTAAGATCATTGCCCCATCCCTGCCAAAGCCTTTAAAGGCAACATTATTTACGGTAACCTCCCGGCAATTTAAAATAAACAATCCTTCGTGTTCTCTTTCATAAGGATTATTTCCTGCTCCCCAGGGTTTTAATAACCTGAAATTTTCATTATTACCATCGGCACTAAAATTTAAAAAGTTAATGTTGGTACAATTTATCAGGCGGAATAAAGAGCCTATGTGTACCGAACTATCAGCACTACCCGGCCGGTTGGGTAAAGTGCCAAAAGGAAGGCCGTCTGCAAATTTAATTAGCACATTGCCCATTCCTTCAATGGTCACGTTTTTGCAGTCCTTTAGGTTCATCACGTCATTTAAACTGGCCGCCCCGGTTGGGATGTCTTCATCTCTGCTGTACCTGGGTTTAACACCAACAAGGTATTTACCCCGGGATATTATTAAACGGGTATTCCCTTTACGCTCTTTAATGTATGCGGCTGCTTTATTAAAAGCCCGTTGATCGGACCGGTTATCATTTGCAATGGCGCCAAAATCAGACAAATAAACTGTTTTTACCTGCGATTGCGTTGTATTTATTAAAGAAATATGGAGGTATATGAGTAAAAAGAATTTACAATTCATGAAAATATTTGAGTACCCTTAAAAAGCAAAACTATAAAAAAATAAATTAGCCGGTCATTTAATGCAAAAGTAAAATTCTTTATAACCGAAAACATGGTTATGGACAAAGGCGATCTGCTTACATTGAAGTTGATTGATGAAGTACATAAAAGAAAGATTAATTTCTTTTTCGATGGGTATTTAACCAGATGGGTGGTAAGAATTTTACCTTCCGGTATATTTAAAAAAATCAGCAGGCACCTTCATCAATGATTGGTTTCTGTAGAAATCTGCCGTGATGCGTTAAAGGCACTCCAGTTAATGAAAGCCCATACTGATTCTAAAGTTTAATAAAAAAAAATTAACTTGCACATAAGACCCCGTTCGATAAACAAAATGTTTTCAATGAAAAAATTAAGAACCTCAATTGCCTACTTTATCAAATCAATTCTTTTCAATACCGGGTTCAAGCGTTATTTTCTACATACTTATCCGTATAATTTTTTCCCTGCTCAAATGAGTTTTTTTTGTGATTGTATAGATAAAACTAAAGAGGTGCCGGGCTCCATTGTAGAAGTAGGATGTGCCCTTGGCCAGACAACTGTTTTCCTGAACGCCCATATGCATTTTAGAGGAATTGAGAAGCCTTATATCTGTATAGATACGTTTTCCGGTTTTACACAGGAAGATATAAGTTATGAAGTCGCTAACAGACAAAAAGATAAAAACGAGTTAAAGGCTGCTTTTACTGTAAATAGTAAAAAATGGTTCGAGGCAACAATACATAGTTATGAACATTATGGTTCTAAGAGAGTAAAAGCTATTCAGGCGGATGTGAACAAATTTGATTTTAAAGAAATACCAACTATTTCCTTTTGTTTGATTGACGTAGATCTCTATCTGCCTGTCAAAGCAGCTTTAGAAAAAGTATACCCTTTGATAAGTAAAGGTGGAATTATTGTAGTTGATGATTGTAAACAAGATCCTTTATATGATGGAGCTTATAAAGCTTACAGAGAGTTTACGCAAACCCACAACTTACCTGAAAAAATAATTTTAGACAAACTGGGAATTATAGAAATGTAAAAAAATATAATGAGCAGGTAACCGGCTATTTTGTATTTCTTATCTCCTCCACCAGTGCTATCACCTTTCTTGTCTCTATTAAAGGAAACCCATTCCCCGCAAGTATGGCGGCATAAGATTGGGTATGCAGATCGGCAAACCCTTCGCTGAAATCAAAGACATCCTCATCGATCGTTATTACCCGGTAGGTCTGTTTACCGGCAGCCCTGGTTGCTGCAGGCAATGCTTCTTCTTCAATGCTCAGCTTCCAGTCTACGTCTGCCCTTTCCAGTTCCAGTTCCCCGGCTGCAGCTGTAGCGTTATGAAGACTTACCTTATTATGTCGCACATCACCAAAGATCCAGAGCAGCAGGTCAAAAAAATGTACGCCTATATTGGTAGCAATACCCCCGCTTTTTTGTACGTCTCCTTTCCAGCTCGTATGGTACCATTGGCCACGGGCGGTTATATACTGCAGGTTTACTTTATATCTTTTATCTGCAGGCGAGGCGGCTATTTTTTCCTTAAGTGCTTTTGCTGCCGGGTGAAGCCTCATCTGCAGGATGGTAAATACTTTTCTGCCGGTTTCTTTTTCCATCCCTGTCAGTGCATCCACATTCCATGGATCAAGAACAATGGGTTTTTCGCAGATGACATCGGCTCCCATACCTAAACCAAAACGTACATGGGCATCATGCAGGTAATTGGGACTGCACACAGTTATATAATCTGTTTTATTACCCAGTTGTTTTTGTTTTTCCAGGTATTTTTTAAAATTTTCGAACCGCGTAAAAGAATGTGCTTCGGGGAAATAGTTGTTTAACGCAGCGGAAGCATCATTTATATCCAGTGCAGCTATAAGTGTATTACCAGTTTCTTTGATGGCCTGCATATGACGGGGTGCCACATAACCTCCTGCCCCTATTAATGCAAAGTTTTTCATGTAGAGTTAGTTAGTTTAGGGGTTTAGGAGTTTAGGGTTTAGGGGTTTAGGCTAAACTTTTTCCAGGTTCCGGAACTCCGTTTATTTTATTCTTCTTACGGTATTATTTTCTAAAACATATTCCTGTTTAGTTTCCGGGCAAACAGCTTTGTTATCAGCATCGAACTTTAATTTCTGTCCAACCTCACTCATCCAGCCGGTTTGCCTGCCGGGGTTTCCCAATATTAATGCGTAGGCCGGAACATCTTTGGTGATCACGGTGCCTGCACCTATGAATGCATATTCCCCGATCGTATTGCCGCATACAATGGTGGCGTTGGCGCCAATACTGGCTCCTTTTTTTATGAGCGTGGTCTTGTATTCGGTTTTACGGCTTATGGCACTGCGTGGATTTATAACATTGGTCAACACAACACCGGGCCCCAGGAAAACACCATCTTCACAAATAACCCCTTCATAAATACTCACATTGTTCTGAACTTTTACATTATTACCAAGCGATACATTGGAGGCGATCATTACATTTTGCCCCAGGTTGCAATTATTTCCGATCACTGCACCCGGCATGATATGGCAGAAGTGCCAGATCTTAGTACCATCACCTATACGGCAACCGTCATCAACTATAGAACTGGGATGAACAAAAAAATTCAGGCCTCCCCAAACCCCTCCAACGGAGTGACTTTCAGATTCTGAAGATTTAAACAGTTTTATAAAATTCATCCAAATGTTATTTTAACCTGGTTATTGTGCAATTCTTTTTAAATATTCCCCATACCCGCTTTTCTCCAGCTCCTTAGCCAGTTTTAATAAATGCTCCCTGTTAATAAAACCCATGCGATAGGCTATCTCTTCGGGACAGCCGATCTTAAGGTCCTGTCTTTTTTCAATTACCCGTACATATTCACCGGCATCACTTAAAGATTCAAAAGTCCCGGTATCGAGCCAGGCAAAACCACGGTTTAATACGCCTACTTTCAATTTCTGCTGCTGCAGGTAATGATCATTGACTGTAGTGATCTCAAATTCACCCCTGGCACTGGGTTTAATATTTTTTGCAATGTCAACCACGGCATTATCATAAAAGTATAAACCCGGTACCGCATAATTACTTTTAGGCTTTACCGGTTTTTCTTCAATACTTATGGCTTTATTATTTGCATCAAATTCCACCACACCATACCGCTCCGGGTCACTTACCAGGTAAGCAAATATCACAGCCCCATCAGGATCGGTGCTTCCCTGTAACAATTTACTGAAACCGCTGCCATAGAAAATATTGTCGCCCAATACTAAGGCTACGCTATCGGTACCAATAAATTTTTCACCAATTACAAATGCCTGTGCCAGCCCATTGGGAACTTCCTGTTTGGCGTATTCAATACGGCATCCCCACTGGCTGCCGTCTCCCAACAAACGTTTAAACTGTTCCTGGTCTTCGGGTGTGGTGATCACCAATATCTCTTTTATACCTGCCAGCATGAGTGTACTCAGTGGGTAATAGATCATCGGCTTATCATAAACGGGCATGAGTTGTTTGCTGATACCCTTTGTGATGGGGTAAAGCCTTGTGCCGGAGCCGCCTGCAAGTATTATTCCTTTCATGAACACGTTAGTTTTAATGATTTCGTTTTTTGTTTACACTAAATGGGAATTTGGAATTTGGCCTTAGAATGCCGGCCCCTGATCATTTTCTAACTCTTCAAGTTTTTAAGTTTTTCTTATTACTAATACTGTCTGAATCAAACCCAATTCCTAATTCCCAATTACTAATTACTATACATTCGTTCATAATACTTCTGGTAATCCCCGCTCGTTACATGCTTCAGCCATTCGGGGTTTGCAAGATACCAATCAATTGTTTCGCTGATCCCTTCTTCAAACTGCAGCGAGGGCATCCAGCCGAGCTCATTTTTTAACTTCGTGGCATCAATGGCATAACGCATATCGTGGCCGGCACGGTCCGTAACATAGGTGATCAGTTTTTCAGAGGCCCCTTTTTCTCTTTTTAATTTTTCATCCATCTGCCTGCACAATTCCTTTACCAAATTAATATTTGTCCATTCATTATGCCCGCCGATATTATAGGTTTCCCCGATCTTTCCCCGGTGAAAAACAACGTCAATGGCTCTTACATGATCTTTTACAAACAACCAGTCCCTTACATTTTCTCCCTTACCATAAATGGGCAGTGGTTTGTTGTTGATGATATTGTGTATACAGAGAGGAATTAATTTTTCGGGAAAATGAAAGGGCCCGTAGTTATTACTGCAGTTACTGATCTTTACCGGTAATTTATAGGTATGATAAAATGCCCGTACCATATGATCAGATGAAGCTTTGGATGCAGAGTACGGACTGCGTGGATCGTAAGCTGTGTTCTCTGTAAAAAAACCTTTTTTTCCAAGTGAGCCATACACCTCATCGGTTGAAATATGATAGAATATTTTATTATCCATATTCCCTTTCCAGTTTTCCTTTGCCGTTTGCAGCAAGGCCGCCGTACCCATTACATTGGTAGTTACAAAGGCCAGCGGATCAGTAATTGACCTATCCACATGGCTTTCGGCGGCACAATGCAACACAGCAGTAAATTTATGCTCTGCAAATAATTCATGTAATAAAGACAGGTTAGTGATATCGCCCTTTACAAAATGATAATTGGGCTGCTGTTCTATATCTTTCAAATTCTCCAGGTTGCCGGCATAGGTGAGTTTGTCGAGGTTTACAATTTTATACTGCGGGTATTTTAAAACAAACATCCTGGCCAAATGAGAACCTATAAACCCGGCGCCTCCTGTAAGTAAAATGGTATGCATTATGGTAGTTGATTATTGCGGGGCAAAAATAAACATATTTAGTTGTTATGAAATAGACAGATGCTGTTTAAGAATGTTGAATATTGTTGACCCCTTCAACCAGCTTCAACTCTTCAACAACATTCAACTCTTAAAAAATTCAACCCTTGATCCCCTCAACTCACAGCCCCGTAAATGCCACATGAAAATACTGTTTGATCTCATCCACATCAAACTGTTGAGCCCGGCCTGCTGCCTTTGATATAAACTGATCCCGCAATGCCACATCTTCAACCATTTTTTTCATAGCAGCAGCCAGAGCGGCAACATCATTTACCGGGGTTAAAATACCATATTCACCGATCTCGTAGTTATTAATAGCCCGGTGATGCAGGTCTGTAGCCGGTGCCAGCAATTCCCGTGGGCCCGAACTGCAATCGGTAGAAATAACCGGTTTGCTGCAGGCCAGGGCTTCTATTAAGACATTTGGAAAACCTTCCACATCGGAACTTAATACAAAACAATGGCTCCGGCTTACATATTTGAACGGGTTTTTATCAAACCCCGTAAATACAACCTTATCCATTAAGCCCAGGTCATGCACTTTTTGTTTTAATTCTTCTTCCATGATCCCGCCACCAACGATCAGCAGTTTGCAGGGCAGGTTTTTTAAAATAAAAAATGCCTGTATCAATAACAGGTGATTCTTTTCCTTTCTGAACCCTCCTACATTGACAAAATAAAAGCTGTTTTTATCAAACACATAATCCGGTTGTTCATCGGTATGCGTTTTGATAAAATGCAGGTCAATCGGATTATAAATAACCCTGACCGGAGTCTTTATTTTAAAGTTTTCAATAAGGTCGGTTTTCATGGCATAAGAGTTAGCGAGAACCAGGTCGGCACGCTTGTAAGAAAACATTACCATAAATTTTGAGAACATCCGGTAAACAGAAGAGTGACTTTGCTGCATAGTGGTTTGATGGGTCCTTTCGCACATGATCACATGGCCTTTATAACCCCAGATGCTTTTCATTAATGCATTAATGTAACAGGGACGGTATAAGAAAGCAACCGAAATATTGATGATGTTTATTTTACAATAGCGGTAAACTTTCCAGGATATATAAGGCAGTTTAAAAAACCGGATCAGTTTATCCTGTACAAGTGGTTGCTGCAGGTTGAGAATTTTTATTTCGGGCGGAATGGCATAATCTATAATATTACTATACAGTGCAAGATGTATCTCAAACTCATCTTTTAAATGGCCCAGCAAAAGAGAAACCACCCGTTCTGCCCCTCCGGATTGTAACGTATTGATAAAGATCAGCAGTTTTGGTTTTATACCATTCATTCGTTTTCATTTATTCGGAACCAAGGCTACAAATATCAGCTATTTATTATTAATTACTCTTGTCATATTGAACCTGCCTATCGGCAGACAGGCTTGTCATATTGAGCCTGACAAAAGTTTCATAAATAACTTCTCCACCTGGGGTATCAATATGCTTACAGAAAAACGCTTTTCCGTGTTCTCGATTATTTTATTCCGGTTGAATACGTTAGCCATCGGATGTATTGACAAGCCATGCTTTACAGCCGAAGCAAAACCCAGTATATCATTATCATCCACCAGTAACCCATTCTCCCCATCAACAATTATTTCACCAATACCCCCGGGAACGTTAAACGCTATTACGGGCAGTCCAAGTGCCTGGGCTTCCAGCAAGGCATTGGGAAAACCTTCGTAATAAGAGCCCATCAAAAAAAGATCGGCATCCTCCTTCCCTTTAAAAGGTTCATCTTTTTGGCCTTCAAAAAAAACCTTATCCTGCAATTGCAGTTCGTTTACCAGGTTTTGTAAATCTTTTCTTTTATCCCCTTCGCCAATAATATAAAATGTACATGGCAGTGAAAGCAGGCCAACTGCATGAATTAATCTTTCTATCCCTTTTTCTTCTGACAGCCTGGCTACCGTAATGAACTTATATATTTTACCGGTAGTTGTTCTGCCTGGTATTTCAGCATGGTTTTTTAAACCCGTTTTTGTTGCATTATAAATTACAACTGTTCTATCTGCAGTAATATTATAATTACTGATAAGATCCTGTTGCATATAGGCCGACTGGCAAATGATAAAATTAAAGCGGTTAAGATATTTTTTTATAAGCCGGTCATATAGCCATGGCATTTTTGCCCTGCGGCTGTTAATACTTACAATACTGGATTCCCGGGCAATGAATTTTATACTTTTGGGGAACCCGCCGCGGAAAATAGCCAGGTAAAGGTTCAGGTGATTTGCCGTTGTATAAATGATATCGGGTTGAAAACTTTTTACTGCCTTTTTTATTTTAAACAAAGAGAAACGTACCCTGCTTTCTTTAAGGTCAATTACGTTAACCGCTTTGTTTTCTATTTCATAAAATGCATCTGCGTTATTTAATATAACCAGGCAAACCGAAAATTTTTCTGCGTTAATATTATTACATAAAAGTGAAACATATTTTTCCGAGCCGCCGCATTTAAGCGAAGGTGTAATGATCAGCAGTTTTATTTTTGCTCCGGTACCCGCCATCATAGATATTTTATATCAGGGTTTTGAAAAAATGGCCACAAGATTGGGATTTTTTATTTTCTCCTTTTCCATCAGTCCCAGGAATATGGCCGTTCTTTTAAGTATACTCTTTACGGCAAATTTTATGTTTCCCATTTTAAATTTTTCAATATTCAAATTGCGGCAATATTCAACCCCAAATCCATGCTCCTTTGCCAATGCGGTTAACCGGGCAATATCAAATGACTGCATATGTTGCATATGATGAAACTCCGTTTTACAAAAAGGGCAAAAGCACATATTGCTTTCCAGGTTTTCATTAAAAGGAGTGGTTATAAAGACATTCCCTTTATGCTTTAATACGCGGTATAATTCATCCATGGTCCCGTGCAATTGATCATCGGGTAAATGTTCAATGGTTTCAATAATTGTTATGGTATCAAACATTGCATTACTGAGAGTGGTGGGTAATTTATCTGCCACCAGCAGCTCTTTTAAATTAGCCCTGCCTGTTGTTCTGTTTTTTGTTGCAGCTATGGAATCAGCTGAAAAATCCAAACCATAAAAATCAACTTTTTCTTCTTTAACCATTTGTCCCAACAGGTGACCGGCACCACAGCCGTAATCCAGTACATTACCTTTTAACATGCCCTTCTTTTTTAAAAACCACACAATGCCGGGGGCCATAGTAGCCGTAAAGTATTGATGTTGCCGTGACGTATGCTGGCTTTGCCAATCCCAAAAACTGGCAATATCATCTGTAGTCCAGTCAGCCGGTTTTTTTATCACTGGTTTCATTATTTGCTTATTTTTTTACCCTGCTTATCCCTATGAATACAAATAAATATATACAAAATCCGGGTAAGCACTTATTAAAACAGATAAGAAAGGCAGGTTTATTCCTTTATGATAAATGATTGCCCTGTAGTAAGCATGACCGCTTGTTCCGGTTTTTCTTTAAAGAAATCATCTATGGCTTTTTTAGCACCCGGGCAGGTAGAAAAGCCATAGTCATCACATATAATAATGCCTCCCTTATTTAATCTTTCATAAAAAAAACGAACCGAATCAAGCGTTGGCTGATACAGGTCTACATCAATATGAACAAAGGAAAATCTCATTTCTTTAACTTCCGCAAATCTGCCGGGTATCCAGCCTTTATAATATTTTACGAACCCGAATGCTGACAAATTATTCCTGCATACCTCTTCACTTGTGCTAAGATCCCCTTCCTTCCAGTATCCGCCATCTTCTTTTTCCGGTTTGCCCAGCCCCTCAAAAGAGTCAAAAATATGATGGGCCTTGGATTGACCATGCTGCTGAATAAATGCACAGATAAGATAAGAAGTAGCTCCCTGGTATGAACCACATTCAACAGTATCCCCATCCACATTTTTGGTGAGTTGTAAAAACTGGTTAACCGTATATTTTCTATCAATGGAATGATAATTATCCCCTTCAAAACCGGTATAATATGCTTCAAACTTTTTATCGTCCCGCCAAACCTGTCCATATTCTGTAAAATGAAAATGCGGATCAAACATATTCCCCAGCCTTTCCATTGCATAATATCTCAGATCTTTTCTGCGGGTTACGATCCATTTCAGGGTAAGCCGTATAAAATAGAACAAATTTGAAAAGAACCGGAATGGATAAGATGTTTTATGTTTTAAGTCTTTCATTACAAAATGATGATTACGTATAAAAGCTGGCCTTTTTTATCCTGCTCATCCCCAAGAACACAACTAAATATATGCAAAATCCAAAAAAGAGTTTGTATAAAGGAATAAGGCCGGCCGTAGACAATAGATAAAATAATACCACAGCAACCGGCAGGTTGATCGCCAGAACCCATGCTGAATATTTTAACAGGCGGCCATATTCGATATTCCTGAATAATTTCCGGCAAACAAAATACATACTTATAAAGTTTATCATATTTACCAGGATGATACCATAAGGATAACCATATGCGCCATATTTTTTTGTAAATATCCAAATGGCTGCAATCAATAAAATGTTTAAGATCACCTGGTATAAAAAAGCCTGCCTGATGGCCTGCATGGCAATAAAAATACGGGTTACCATTGCATTGATACCGATACAAAAAACGCTGATGGAGAATAACTGTAAAAACCTGGCCGAATCCTTAATGGCAGCCTGTGTAAAATTGCCTGTCTTATAAAACAGAAGAACAATGGGCTCAGCAAAAACAAACATAAAACAACCTAAAGGCACTAAAATAAATACCAGCAATTTTGAAGTTCTTACAAATGTATCATTTACGCCTGCATGATCTCCCCTGGCGGATTGTTCATTTAATTTTATACCACTAACATTGGTAAATTGTGCCGTTATCAGGGTATTGGGTATATCGGCAATATTTTTTCCATAGTTCATTACACTAAGGATACCACTGCCAAAACCACTCAGCAAATACAACGGGAACAAACTGCTGGCCACGGTGGCTAATTGCCCGAGCTCCGAATAAAAGATATTGCTCCAGACCCTTTTTTTAATGCTGAGCCTTTGAACATTAAATTTCCAGCCGGCCATTTTACTGAGTATGAAAAGTAAAAGAACAAGATTGAATGCATAAGCGATCAACCCGCCCAAAAAAACAGCCAGCACATCATAGTCGGCCTCCAGTAAAAAGATACAGGCAATAGCAATGGCGCTTTTAATACTGCTGATGATCATGGGAATACTGAAATATTTCAGTGAGGTAAGGATGGTATTGATATAGTTGGTCAGCAGGTGAAATATAAAAAACAAAGAGCCGGCCCGGAAATAATCCCGGTAAATGAGAATATCATTTTCAGAAAATTTAGAGATTAGCCCGAAAACCGTTGTGCCAAAAAAATACATCACTACGGAGAAAACAATGCCGATAACTCCATAAACAACCAGGAAAAAATTAAGAAAAGCGGCAGCCCTGTCATTGCCTTCACTTTCCCTTAACCGCATCGATTCGGGGATCAACACAGCCGCATCAATGGCATTAATGAAACCTGAAAAGAGGAGCATTGTACCAAAAACAAAAAAATAAATATCAGTCTTGATATCACTGCCAAAATACCGGGCAATAATGATGGTCAATATGAATAAAATTCCTTTGGAAAGTATGTTGAATAAAACAGAAAGCGCTGTCCCCCTTTTATACGATTCTGCTTTGATCAACCATGAAAAATTCATTAGCCGGGTATTTATGTGAATTTATTTTACCGCAGAGGCACAGAGACGCAGAATCTTGCCGTCATTTCTCCGTGCCTTAGCGCCTCTGCGGTAATCCATTTTTGCCTGCGGCAAAAATTTCATCCCAAAAATAACGGTTCACTCCTGAAATCAATAACTCCCCTTTTGAAATCCTCCGTTACCTTTGCCGCCATGCATTACGCCTCTATAGAAAATATCAGCAAATCATTCGGGATAAGGACACTGTTCAATAACATCACATTTTATGTGGAAGAAGGTGACAAAATAGCCTTTGTTGCCCGCAACGGAAGCGGTAAAACTACCTTATTAAAGATAATTGCCGGGCTGGATACCGCCGACAGCGGGACAGTTTGGGTACACAAGGATATTAAAGTGGTGATGCTGCAGCAGGAAACCCATTTTGAAGAAATGAAAAGCATCTGGGATAATGTGCTGCGGATGGATAACCCGGTAGTGAAAGTGGTGAAAGAATATGAAATGTGCCTGGAACAGGAGGAAGAAAATATTGAAAAACTTACCGACCTGATGGCAAAAGTGGATGAACTGAATGCCTGGAACTTTGAAAGTGAGCTGAAACAGATTCTCGGTAAACTCAACCTGCATCATTTAAATGAACCGGTTAAGAACCTGAGTGGCGGACAACGAAAAAGAGTTGCCCTTGCCCAGGCTTTAATTGAGGCCCAGCTGCACGAAGGAAAATGTTTATTGATACTGGATGAGCCCACCAACCACCTGGATGTACAAATGATCGAGTGGCTGGAAGACTATTTATCGGCTCAAAAAATAACCCTGCTCTGTGTAACGCATGACCGTTATTTTTTAGATGCCGTTTGCAATGAGATACTGGAGATGGATGATGAAAAGATCTATGTGTATAAGGGCGACTATGATAATTTTTTAGAGCAAAAAAGTTTACGGCAGGAAGTACAGGCCAGCGAACTGCAGAAAGACAAAAACATTTTCCGTAAAGAACTGGAGTGGATGCGTAAACAACCCAAGGCCAGGACCACCAAATCAAAATCGAGGCAGGATGCCTTTACTGATATTGAAGAAAGAGTAAGCCAGCGCAAAGAAGAAACGGATGTTAGCCTGCAGGTAAAGATGACACGGATGGGCGGCAAGGTTTTAGAAATGAAAAAAATAAACAAGAGTTATGGCGATAAAATAATACTGAAGGGTTTTGATTATACCTTTAAAAAAGGGGAACGAATCGGCATCGTTGGAAAAAATGGAATAGGTAAATCCACTTTTTTAAAAATAGCCCTGCACGAGGAAAAACCCGACAGCGGAAAAGTAAACCATGGCGATACGGTGGTGTTCGGTAATTTTAACCAGGAAGGTTTACAGTATAAAGAAGACAAACGTGCCATTGAATATGTGAAAGAATTTGCTGAATTTTTTCCGCTGGCCGATGGAAGTAAAATTTCCGCTACACATTTCATGGAGAAATTTGGCTTTTCATCCGAGCAGCAATACACACCACTCAGTAAATTAAGCGGCGGAGAAAAACGCCGGTTACATTTATTAAGCATTCTCTTTCTCAATCCCAATTTTTTGATACTGGATGAGCCCACCAATGACCTTGACCTGCAAACCCTGAGAACCCTGGAAGAATTCCTGTTGGATTTTCCGGGATGTATATTAATTGTAAGTCACGACCGCTATTTTATGGACCGCATGGTTGATCATTTATTTGCTTTTGAGGGAGAAGGGGTGATCAAGGATTTTCCGGGGAACTATACTTTATATAGAGAATGGAAGAAACTAGAAGAATCAAATGTTTCTCGTTTCTCGTTGCCCCAAAAGAACCCAACTGAAATAAAAACCGACCAACGAGAAAAAGCCAACGAGAAACAAGAAACAAGAAACGGCCAGCAAACAACAAAGCAAAAACCCTCTTTTAAAGAAAAATTTGAGTTTGAAGCAATCGAAAAAGAAATGCCCGAACTGCAAAAAGAGAAAGCACAGCTTGAAGAAAAAATGAACAATGGCAGCATAGGTTATGATGAATTACAAAAAGCGGCTGAACGCATCAGCACCATTGTTCAGTTATTGGACCAAAAAGAAATGCGCTGGCTGGAACTGAGTGAAAGAATTTGAGTAACTTTCTGATTGTACAGTAGTGTGTCAGTTTGAATTTTCTTCAGAAAAGAAATGTCGGGCTGAGCTTGTCGAAGCTATTGTAATTGATTATTCCATTTCGCCTTCGACAAGCTCAGGCTGACAACATTTCAAACCAACTTACTACCGATTATCTACTTACAAACTGCTGTATGAAAGAACGCTTTTATTCACTCGATGTATTCCGCGGCGCTACCGTTGCTTTAATGATACTGGTGAATAATCCCGGAAGCTGGGGACATATTTACCCACCGCTTGATCATGCGGCCTGGCATGGCGTTACCCCTACTGATTTAGTATTCCCGTTTTTTTTATTTGCTGTTGGCAATGCCATGGCTTTTGTAATGCCCAAATTAGAAGCTGCAGGAGAGTCTAAATTCTGGTTTAAGATAATAAAACGTACCCTGCTCATATTTTTCATCGGTTTATTTTTAAACTGGTTTCCTTTTATAAAATATAATGAAGCCGGGAATTTTATTGCAAAACCATTTGAGAACATCCGCATTTTTGGTGTTTTGCAACGCATTGCAGTAAGTTATTTTTTTGCATCAGTTATAGTTCACTTCTTTAAAGTGCGGGGTTCATTTGTGGTTGGCATGTTTATTTTATTGGCCTATTGGTTTTTATGTGTGGCGGCAAACCCTTCCGATCCTTTTAGTTTGTATGGGTGGTTTGGATCAAACATTGACAAAGCTATTTTAGGCGAAAAACACATGTACCATGGCGAAGGCATTGCCTTTGACCCCGAAGGACTGATGAACAGTTTTGCCGCCATTGTGCAGGTGATACTGGGGTACCTGGTGGGTAATTATATTTTACAAAAAGGTAAAACACCCGGGATGCTCAATGGGTTATTTGTAACCGGCTGTGTGCTGGTGTTTGCCGGCTTTTGCTGGGATATGGTTTTCCCTATCAACAAAAAAATATGGACCAGCAGTTATACCGTTTACACCACCGGCCTTGCCTTAATGATATTATCAGTTATGATATATTTAATAGAGCCGGTCGCTTTCGGCTTCAAAGGCCGTAAGGGATGGTGGAGCCGTTTCTTTGATGTGTTTGGCAAAAATGCACTCTTCATTTTTGCGATGAGCGCCCTTATACCAAAAACACTCTGGATGATACGTATCAGCAATGGATTAACGGATACAGGCAAGCCAAAATACCTGAACCCCTTAAGCTGGTTTTATGAAAATATATGTAAACCCATCCTTCCTGCCGACCCAAGGATCGGCTCTTTGATCTATGCCCTTTGTTTTATTGGAATGATGTGGTTCTTAGCCTGGGCGCTGGACAGGAAGAAGATCTATATTAAGGTGTAAAGGCAACACAAGAAAATATCAATGCAATAAAAAAACCAGGAAATGAAATACCATGTAAAAGTTTTTTGGGAAAAGAAGCCAGCTGAAATCTTTACCGACAATAAATACAGCAGGGCTCATAAATGGATCTTTGACGGCGGCGCCGAATTAAAAGCTTCTTCTTCACCCCAGGTTGTGCCTCTACCTATGTCAGATGAATCGGCCGTGGACCCGGAAGAATCTTTTGTGGCTTCGCTTTCAAGCTGCCACATGTTGTTCTTCTTATCCATCGCGGCATCCCGTAAATACATCATTGAATCGTATGAAGACAATGCAGAAGGACTCATGGGTAAAATCGAAAACGGTGAAATGGCCATGACACTGGTTACCCTTCAACCAAAAATAATTTTCACCGGCAGCAGTATCCCCTCTTTTGAACAGGTAAATGACCTGCATGAGGTGGCACATAAAAAATGTTACATCGCTAATTCGGTGAGATCAGAGATCAAAATAATACCGTTATAAAAAATAAATTTATAAAAGACCAGGGGGAATTTTTTAACGAAAATGGCAACTGGTTTATGATCAGGCCCGTTATATATCTACTCTTCCTGTTCCATCGCCGGTTACTACAACATAGGCTTCGGGGGATATATTGAATTGTTTGTTATAGGCATATGCAGTTTGTTCAATAAACTTATTTACTGCATCTTCTTTCACTATATTAATGGTACATCCGCCAAAACCGCCGCCCATCAGCCTTGCCCCTGTTACCTGTTCATTACTTTTTGCCTGTATAACCAAAAAATCCAGCTCTGCACAACTTACATTGTAGAGTTTACTTAATCCGGCATGGGTTTCATACATCAGCTTACCAAACCCAGCCAGGTCATTTTGCTGTAACATTGCTGTTGCTTTTTTTGTACGCAGTATTTCATCAACAACATATTTACTGCAATCATAAACTTCAGGAGTCATAAAATTTTTACAGGTTTCAATATCCTCTGTATTTTCAATATCCCTGAAGGAATTTACAGGTAAATGGTTTTTTAAAATGGCCAGGCCTTCTTCGCATCTTTGCCGTCGCACATTATACTCACCACCTGCTAATGTATGATGCACTTTACTGTTGAGTAAAACAATTTTATATCCTTTTAATGGCAGCGGAAAATATTCATGGGTATTATTTTTACAATCCAGCAGCAACACATGATCTTTTTTTCCGTTCAGGCTGGCATACATATCCATGATACCGCAATGAACGCCTGGATAATTATGCTCAGCCCGCTGGCAAAGCAAGGCTAACTCAATCCTGTTTAATCCACAATTAAATATTTCATTGAGTGCAAATGCCAGCCCCCCTTCTAGAGCGGCTGATGAGCTAAGTCCTGAACCTATTGGAATATCTCCGGCAAATGCACAATCAAATCCTTTAACAGGTTTACCCAAAACCAGGAACTCATTCACCACACTAAGCACATAATTTTTCCAGCCATCGTTTTTTTTGATCTCATTAATATTTGTAGAAAATTTTTCTTTAAGATCAACCGCATAAAAATGAATGTCATTACTGTTATTTTTTGCAACTCCATAATAAATGCCTTTATCAATGGCGGCTGGCAGCACATAACCATCATTATAGTCTATATGTTCTCCGATTAAATTTATCCTGCCCGGAGAAAAATAAATGGCCGGGCCGGAAGAAAAGTGCTCCCTAAAACAATTTTTAATTTTTTTCGTCATTGCCTTCATGCAACTAATTTAAAAGGGTGACTTTATACTTTGTTTTAAAAACAGCCATTGCACCCGGTAATAAACTGATAAGACCCAAACCATTATTAAAAGCATCGGGTGCAGCACTCAGGTTTTCTATAGAAATGCTGTTCCGGTGTAGTGGTGTGTAAATTTGCAGATAGGGGTAGGATTTATCAGGGTGAATTTCCACCTGTATTTTTTTTTCCGGATCCCTCAGTACACATAATGGCTGGCACTCATAAAAATTCAG
Source organism: Chitinophagaceae bacterium (assembly GCA_031414035.1). Classification (GTDB taxonomy): domain Bacteria; phylum Bacteroidota; class Bacteroidia; order Chitinophagales; family Chitinophagaceae; genus Ferruginibacter. The sequence continues at coordinate 18,565 of JANOGE010000194.1, forward strand.
GGTGAAACAATTGTCAAACCCGATATCTCCGATCTTTTTTAAGGATCCGAATTTCCCGTAATGCAGCAATTTGCCGGTCGGTATCAATCCATCATCAAACTCCAGTATTTCTTTACTTTGAAATTCCAGTTGCAGTTCATCTATTTTTTTGCCGAAAGTAAAATAAGGATGCCAGCCATCCTGCATCGGTATAAGCCCTTCATCCCTGTTCAATATTTCTGTTTTTATGCCGAGTGTATTCCCTTTACTTAACGTATACGTTATTAAACAGTCGTACCTGAACGGATATCCTTTATCGGTTCCCCTGTATTCATGCAGCATGCTTACCGCTGCATTTTCTATACCGGCCTGTTGTTCTGTTACGGTAAATGCAGCATCAAAGAGTAAACCATGTAAAGCATGGTCGCTGAGGGTAAATTTTTCAATAGTGTATTCCTCTCCGGCAAACCGGTAATGTGCTTTATTAATCCGGCAGGCAAAGGGCGAAAGTTTACAACTTTTAAATCCATGGGCCGCTACATTATCTTTAAATGCTGAAGCAGAAGCATCGTTTTCAATAACATTCAGCATATTCCCATTATGCAATACCGCAAAGTAATACAGGATAGCTCCGCAGGCCGGAATAATTTCAACCCTTGTTTGGGTCTGCTCATCTACAAGCTCTATTTTATCAAAACCATTTTCTTTTTTTGCCGTAACTGAAAACATAAAATATTATATCAGGAAGTTTAATAAAACCGTTATGAAATTAATTCTTTTATGTCAGGATCGGGGATTGGTTTTTTAACACCAATACAGGCAACCTTTCTTTTTCATTTGCCGATTTATGCTTTTGAAACTCCAGGCATGAAAAAAGAATTGAACCGGGTTGCTTTTTCTACTATCAGCAAATTAAAATTGATCAGCAAATCAGATTACCCGGACGACACATCGGCCTTTTTTCATTTAAAGAACGGGTATGTTCATCTTGTTGATCCGGATACCCTCACCACTCCTTTTCTTACCCAACCACTGGGCCATGTTTTTAACCGGTCTGTAAAACGAAGCATGGATATTTTTTTATCTACCATTGTTATTCTTGCCGTTCTTTCCTGGCTCCTGCCGGTCATTACTTTATTAATTAAACTGAATTCCCGTGGGCCTGTATTCTTTCTTCAGAAAAGAAACAAACGCAATGGCGAATTATTTACCTGTATTAAATTCCGCTCCATGTTCAGGAATGCCGATGCAGATATTTTACCCGCCAGGAAAAACGACAACCGCATAACTCCTGTGGGCAGGTTCCTTCGCCGCTATCACCTGGATGAACTGCCCCAGTTCCTAAATGTGCTTTGGGGCGATATGTCGGTGGTGGGCCCCCGGCCTCATATGGTTAGCGATAATGTAAAATTTGATCCCCTGATAAAGAATTATACTTACCGCCATAAAGTGAAACCGGGATTCACCGGCCTGGCACAGGTAATGGGCTATGTGGGCGAAACCGATGATATTGCCAAAATGAAAGCAAGGGTGAATATGGATATTTTTTATGTACGGCACTGGTCATTCCGTCTTGATATGGTCATCCTTTTCAGCACGATCCGTAAAACCATGGGCATGTAACACACATTCCTTACTTTCAAATCCTTTTATATCTTTAACACTGCCAAAAGGATCACTATACGTGAATAACATGATGAAAAATATACTGGGTGCCCTTGGCAAAAAAGAAAAAAAGCAGTTTTTTATTTTACTGCTGCTGGATATCATGGTTAGTATAGTTGATATCCTTTTCCTTGCCGGGTTATTGTGGATCATACAGTATTATATACAGCCTGATCATACGGTCGAATTATCTTTTTTACCCGGCTGGCTGGCCAAAAGGGATTCTGTTTTGTTCATTGCTTTTTTTGTTCTTCTCTTCAGTATAAAAAACGGGCTGGGTTTTATCATTTCAAAGGCACACTCCAGGTTTATCAACAGGGTGGCCATCCGCCTCTCCTACAACAATTTATTAAATTACCAGCAGGCCGGCTTCAGTGAATTCATCAATACCGATTCGTCAACACATATCCGCAATATCTGTTTCCGTCCATTTGACTATTGTCAATATATGCTTTCAGGCATTCAACAGATCATCACCCAGCTGTCGCTTATAGGGATAACGGTGATTGCCATCCTCTTATTCAATGCAAAATTATTTTTACTGTTGCTTTTAATTTTACTGCCGCCGGTGGTCATTGTATTTAGATATGTAAAAAAACGCCTTACCGCTTTCAAAAAAAATATACAGATCAGCAATGAAAGGTCATTTCAGTATGTAATGGATGCACTGAAAGGATATGTGGAAGGCAATATTTATAACCGGAATGATTTTTTCCTGCAGCGTTTTATCAATGCCCGGAAAATATTCAGCACCCATTTGTTTGATTCGCTGGCGCTGCAAAACCTGCCTGCCCGTATCATTGAGGTATTTGCCTTGCTTGGATTATTTATTTTAATTGTAATTGCCAAATGGATGGGCAACAGCGACAGCAGCATGCTGATCACCATCGGCGCTTTTATGGCTGCGGCTTACAAGATCATACCCGGTATGGTTAAAGTAATAAATGTGAGCGGGCAGATGAAGGCCTATGAATTCTCACTCTATGACCTGGATCAAAATAAAAGAACAGAACAACAATCATCTGTTGAAAACCCGGTTGAAGACATCAGGTCAATTGAATTTAAAAACATCCTTTTCCGGTATGAGGACAGGCCGCTGTTGCAGGATTTTTCAATGACCATTAAGAAAGGTGATTTCATTGGAATTACCGGGGAATCGGGTAAAGGCAAGACCACCCTGCTAAATTTACTCCTGGGATTTTTACCCGCTGCTGATGGTGAAATTATTATTAATGATAAGCCGGTTAACAGCGAAGAAATAAAAAACTACTGGCCCTTTATTGCTTATGTAAGGCAGCAGGGATTTTTTATTTATGATACCCTGTTAAGAAATATTACCCTGGAAGAAGAAAGGTATAACAAAGAACATTTACAATATGCCATGCAAATTTCCGGCCTGGATAAAGTGTTAACCACATTTCCTGAAGGGGTTGAAAAGATAATTACAGAGAATGGTAAAAATATCAGCGGTGGCCAGCAGCAACGGGTTGCCATAGCCAGGGCGCTGTATAAAAACGCTTCGCTTATCCTGCTTGATGAACCCTTTAATGAGTTAGATGAAGAAGCCACCCGTTCATTACTGGAACACTTTTGGAAGATGGCGGCTGAAGGCAAAACTGTGCTGATGATCACCCATGATAAAAAAAGCCTGTCGTATTGTAATAAAATCATTTCACTTGATGCATAGTGTGAACAATACACTTATAATTCTTACCCCCGGCTTTCCGGGGTCTGAAGCCGATATGAACTGCCTGCCCATGCAACAGGGATTTGTAAGAACGGTAAAAGAGAATTATCCGCATCTGAATATTATCATACTGGCTTTTCAGTATCCTTATATTAAAAAGACCTACCCATGGTTTGATACCACTGTTATAAGTTTTGATGGAAAGAACAAGGGTGGGCTGGCCAGGTTATTACGCAGGCGGGAATTAAATGCAACGCTGAAAAATATACACGGTAACAATAAGATTACCGGCATCCTTAGTTTTTGGGTTAGCGAATGTGCGGCCATAGGCAAAAAATTTGCCGATAAATATAACCTCAGGCATTATTGCTGGATACTGGGGCAGGATGCAGGGATCGAAAATAAATTCCCGGGACGTATACATCCAAATGCTGGCGAATTAATAGCGCTATCCGATTTTTTACAGGATGAGTTTGAAAAAAATCATGGCGTAAGGCCGCTATATGTAGTACCTCCCGGAATTGATGCAAGACAATTTTTAATGCAGACAAAAGAAAGAGACATTGATATCCTGGGGGCGGGTTCATTAATCCCTTTGAAGCAATATGAAATTTTTCTGGAAATTCTCACTCAGATAAAAGTGCAGCTTCCAGCTGTAAAAGCTATGCTGGTTGGCAATGGCTCTGAAAAAGAAAAACTGCAAAACCTTATTCTAAAATACGGTTTAGAGCAAAACATAATTTTAACCGGCGAACTTCCTCATAATAAAGTATTGGAACTGATGCAAAGAACAAAAGTATTTTTACACCCTTCCTCTTACGAAGGATTTTCGGGAGTATGCCAGGAGGCCCTGGCTGCAGGCTCATACGTCATCAGTTTTTGCAGGGCAATGAAAAAGGATATTGAATATTGGCATATGGTAAACAGCAAAGAAGAAATGAAACAAAAAGCACTTGCTGTTTTACAGGATCGGCAGCTTTCATTTAAACCTGTTATACCTTTCCTGATGAATGATACGGTAAAAAAGATGATGGCATTATTCGGCCACTAGCCCAATATAGCCTTACCGATCTTTTTTAATGGAACTATGCTGAACGGTTTATTGCCCCAGGCTTTAAAAAAACAGCCTATTGCCTTTCCTGCTTTTTTATGCTTTAAATAATCTTCTCCAAAATTTACATATAACCGGAACAACGAATCTTTTGCTAGGGCCAGGGGAAGTTTTTTATTATTCCTGTAGTGTTTGGTAACCTCAATACCTTCCCGGTACCCTTTCTCCCAGTTCATCGTACTGAAGCTGTTCGCATGCAGGCGCCTGTGTAAAAGCGGTTCATATAAAATGACCGCTTTAAAGTTCAATGCAAGTCCGAACAGGAACTCAACATCTGAATAAGGATCGGTTTGTATATACGCATGGATCACCGGCATGCACTTCCGTTTAAACATTAATGTTTGTGGCAATACCGAAGCTTCGGATCGGAAAAAGGAAATAAAAATGTCGCCATACTTTATTCCTTCTCTTTGTTTATAAAAATATTCCAGCGGTTCATTTGGTTTCAGAAAATTATACCCGCCGGTTATAGAAAATCCTGCATGAGGGTGTTCCTGTAATGCAGCTATTTGTCTGGTTAATTTTTCGGGTGCCCACATATCATCTGAATCCAGGAATGCGATCAGTTCTCCGGTTGACCGCTCAATACCTATGTTCTTAAGTTTGATACCCAGGCCAACCTTGCCGGCTTCATAAAACTGAACCCTGTTGTCTTTCACCTTTGCAATAAGTCCTGCTGTATCGTCTTCAGACCCATCATCCACTATGATCAGCTCCCAGTTTTGATACGATTGTTGCAGTACACTTTCAACAGACTCCATAATATAAGCCGCCCGGTTGAAGGTGGGCATAATGATACTTACTTTGGGTAATGCTGCTGTCATTTTAAATTGAGGGGAGTAAATGCTTCTTCCATTTTTTTTGCGATGGCTTCAAAAGAAAGTTCGGCCTTAAATTGCTGCAATACTTTTATTCTTTCTTTTTCCATATCCAGTTGACTGGTTTGTAATAATACTTTTAAAAGTGCCTTATCATTACCCGGCTCATAAATTAATCCGCATTTCCTCACAGAGTCCTGCGGACCAGAACCTGTCATTTTACGGAATGAAGGAATATTGGTGAGTACAGGTATGCATCCGCAGGACATGGCTTCACAAACCGCCACCCCGCTGCCTTCATAATACGAGGCTGAAATAATAAAGTCAGAACTATTGTACCAATACTGCATTTCATCATGAGGAACTTTACCAACCAGCTTAACTGCATTTTTAAGCGAAGGGCCTTTTTCCAAAAAATGTATTATTTCTAAAAGCAGTTCTTCTGTATGGTAGATCATATAAAGTTTTGCCGATGGTTGATGATTGATAAATGCCCCAAATGCTTTTACAACAGTTAATGGATCTTTATTGGCATCCAGTCTTCCAACAAATAAAAAAACAGGACTGCCGGCAATTCCGGTTTTGGTCAGTGCTTTTTCTTTATCCATAACCTGGAAAAGAGAAGACGCTTCCATTACCTCAATTATTTTTTTTTCATTTGCAATTATACCAAGATGCACCCATTCGGCACCCGTTTCTTTAGCTGTGAAAAAATACCTTTGAACACATTTGTCAGCCAGCCGTTGTAAAATTTTTTTTAACCCTGTATAAGGTTTTTCGGCATGATTGATCACTACTATATTTATTCTGCTGCCCAATTTTATTCTAAGCTGTATGATCTGTAAAGGAAAAATAAAGCCGTTCACTAAAATCAGATCAGGTTTTAAATTTTTAATATAACGGTGCAGGCTTAATGGAAAATAAAGTTTGGGTTTTTTAAAATTCAGGAAATGATACTGCACCCCCTTACGTTTCAGCATACCCCTGTAATTGATCTGCTCAATGCTTTCCACCTGGTACTTTTTAGCCAGTTCTTCCAGGATGCCTGTATGAAAACCTATCCTGTCCAGCCATTTTTCCGGATCATTAAATTCAGGTGTATTTATATAACTTGTGCTGACGATCTTCATCCGTTTTGGTAAATATTTACCTGGTTTAAATATGCCGATGTTAAAAAAAATACTGAACAAATTCAACGGCCTCCATTATCCACAGGAATATCTGTGTTTTGCCAGGGAATCATTTCATCAACCGCTTCATGTTTATCTCGTTAACAAAACCCATATTATTAAAGATATTACAAATCAGCATTGGTTTGTCGGGTATTGTCCCCTGGTCTTTGCATTCTCCGGTGCAGATTGGCCGGCATCTCTTCAACTTATTTTCAGCCACCGGCTTTTACTACCAAACGAAATTTTTTCAAAAGAAGATGCCCTTGCTTCGCTTGACCTGAAGCAGGTAAAGGAACAGGTGGCTGAAAACAATAGCTTTAGTTATTATGAGGGGGTCAATGGCAGTCATCATTTTCTTTCCGCTTTTCATCAATTTATTAACCGGGTAAATAATGAGTTGTACAACAAAAAGCCTGGGAATGTTTTTTTGCACAACAATTTGTATAAACAGGTGCAGATCGCTTATGCTGTTCCAAGAATTATTTCATTGATCTCTATCTGCAACAATGACCTGTTCAACGTGTTTCCAACCGATTTGCACGGGCAACCGGATGAGCAGCATTATATCATCTCACTGCGTATCGGAGGCAAAGCAGTTGAACAGACAGAAAAAGCCGGAAAGCTGTTAATATCGCAGGTGCATTGCGAAGCTTATAAAATGGTATATGACATGGGCAAAAACCATATGCAGGAATTAAAGCCCATTGAAAATTTTCCTTTCTCTTTCACATTGTCAGAAAATTTAAAATGGCCTTTGCCGGAATGGGCTATTTCCTGCAAAGAATTAGTGTTGCTTGATTCCTTTACCCATGGAATTCATCAAATAATGCTGTTTAAGATCTCTTTTCATCAGCAACTGCAGACACAAACAGCAACCCTTTCCCATATTCACAACAGCTATGCCAGCTGGCGTTACAAAAACGGCCTTCCAGGCAACTATTTACTTCGTTAAACCGATTTTAGAAAGAGGCATTTACACTAACTTTAGCAGGCATGAACAAAGTCCTTTTATTTAACCCAAGGAGTGCAAAATACAAACCGAGGATACCCAATTCAATTCTCAGTATTGCCTCTGCTATTGAAGGCCTGTATGAATATGTGATCGTTGATGGCAATATGGAAAATGATCCCTGGGAAAAAATTAATCAGTATTTATCGGATGGTGGCTTTGGTTATTTTGGCTGTACCAGTATGCCGGGCCCGCAATTAAAGCAGGCCATTCCCGTTTCAAAAAAGATCCGTGAGCTGTTTCCCAACATTAAGATCATCTGGGGCGGCTATTTCCCTTCCAACCAATCAAAGGTTGTGCTCAATTCCGGTTATGTTGATTATGTGATAAATGGCCCCGGCGAAAAAACTTTTCCTGCTTTACTGGATGCATTGGAAAAAAATAAACCTTATGAACTTATTCATAACCTTATTTACAAAGCAGGGGATCAGATCACAAAGACGGCTAAGGATGAATTATATGACTTCGATGAGTTGCCGCCGCTGCCTTATCAAAAACTGAATTCATTTTATCCTGTTCATAGATATTTGGGCAAAACATACCTGGGGACAAAAACGATTGCTTATCACTCCAGTATGGGTTGCCCTTTTACATGCTCTTTTTGTGCGGTGGTTCCTATATACAATGCCAGGTGGAGGGGAAAATCCGCTCAACTTATTTACAACGACATTAAATACCTGAAAGAAAATTATGGCGGTAATGCTATAGAGTTTCATGATAACAATTTTTTTGTTTCAGAAAAAAGAACGGTGGAATTTTCGAAGCTGATCAAACCCGAGAAAATGATCTGGTGGGGAGAAGGCCGTATTGATACCGTTGATAAATATTCTGACGAATCACTGGCGCTGATGAGGGAAAGCGGTTGCAAGATGATCTTCTTTGGCGCAGAGACAGGCAATGATGACATTTTAAAAAAGATGGATAAGGGTGGCACACAAACAGCCGCCGGCATCAGGTCCTTTGCAGCAAGGATCGGTAAGTTTGATATTATACCTGAATACTCTTTCGTGCTGGGCACTCCGGCTGATACACCCGAACAGGCCATGAAACAGATCGACCAGGACATTGCTTTTATTAAAGAAATAAAAACCATCAATCCAAGAACAGAGATCATTATTTATGTGTACAGCCCCGTGCCAACAGAAGGAAGCGATATGTACAACAAAGTTTTGAGCAGCGGTTTTCATTTTCCTGAAAAACTGGAGGACTGGATAAGCCCCCAATGGGAAAATTTTGACCTGCGGAAAAATCCGTTAACCCCATGGCTAACGCCTGAGATGATCAATAAGATAAAAGATTTTGAAACGGTATTGAATGGTTATTACCCTACTGCATCTGATATCAGGTTAACTGATCTGAAAAGGAAACTTTTACGCAATATCGCTTCGCTGCGGTA
>JANOGE010000195.1:0-12933 GCA_031414035.1 Chitinophagaceae bacterium
CCTGCAGTTAAATGCAGTTGGTACCGGCTCTTTTTTATGGAGCCCCAATTATAATATCAATAATATAAACATTCCTGATCCACTGGTTAGTCCGGATGTAACCACTACCTATTATGTAACGCTTACTGACCCGTTTGGCTGTGTAGGAACAGATTCTGTAAAAGTAAGGGTGGTAAATTTTGTTACGCAGTTTGCCGGTAATGATTCCACCATTTGCAGAACAGACCCGGTAATTTTGCAACTTACCAGTGATGCTTTGCATTTTTTGTGGACAGAAAATCCGGTTGGCAATACTTTAAATAACCCCACTTTAAAAAATCCTACGGCAACACCACTTGTTACTACAACTTATCATGTGGCAGGTAATATTGGCAAATGTATTGCTGAAGATGATATCATTATTACCCCCATCCCCTATCCACCGGCAAATGCCGGCCCCGACCAGACTATCTGTTTAGGTGGTTCTGCCCGGTTACAGGCTTCAGGAGGTAGTATCTATTCGTGGAGCCCCACTGCATTTTTAACGGCAGCAAATATTTCTAACCCCATTTCTATTAACCCGTCTGACAATGTGAGATATGTTGTTACTGTAAGAGATGTGCTGGGTTGTCCCAAACCGGTAAAAGATACCATGATACTTTTTGTGGCGAGAATAATAGCAGATGCCGGGCCAAGAGATACATCAGTTGTACTTGGCCAGCCTTTACAATTAAATGCAACCGGAAGTATAAATTTTGCATGGACTCCAACTACCTGGTTGGATAATCCTTCGATCCATAATCCTGTTGCTTTACCCCAAAACAATATTGAATACGTAGTTAGGGTAAGTAATGCAGAAGGTTGTTTTGATACGGACAGCATCCGGGTGAAGGTTTTTAAAGTTAAACCCGACCTTTATGTGCCCTCCGGTTTCACTCCAAACGGAGACGGGAATAATGATATATTCAGGCCCATTGCCATTGGTATGAAATCAATGGATCTTTTCAAAGTGTACAACCGGTGGGGACAGATGCTTTATTCCGGAACCGGTAATGGCGCCGGCTGGGACGGAAATTTTGCTGGAAAAGGCCAGGAAGCAGCAACCTATGTATGGTATGCCGAGGGAATTGATTACCTGAATAATAAAATAAAGAAAAAGGGTTATGTGGTGCTGATACGTTAAACAGAAGCCGTTGTTGGTCGCCTGACCAACAACATTTCGCCTGACCAACAACTTTTCGCCTGACCAACAACTTTTATTAACCCCTGAAATGAGTCAGCATATTAAAATCATCCTGCTTACCGCCATTTTCATAAAATTTAGCACTGCTGTAAAAATATTCTTCGGGCAGATTGCACAAATTCCATTTAGGTTGTATTGGGTTATTATGTATGTAATTTAGTTTTTGTAAAAACACCTCTTCGGTATATAATTCAATGCTGAGTGAATTCCTTTCCCATACCTGTTGATTCCTGTCGGCAGCTTTTACCTTCAAGACTGCCAGCAATGGGTCATCATTCATAAACATAAATTTTAAAATACTCCTGGCTGTGAATTTCATGAAATCCCTCATAAAATCAGCTTTATTAATTCCATCATGTATTTGCCAGATTATATGAAAGTGATTGGGCATGATTACAAAACCATAAATGCTGAGTTGTTCATCTTTTACCCTGCGCTGCAGGGCTTCCATTAAGATCTGTTTATGATGATCGTTTTGTAATATGGGCAGCCAGTTAAGATTAGTAGCCGTTAAAAACGCTGTATAATGTTGATGGGTATACATAATACAAAAGTAGAAGTTGATGGCTAATTATAAGTTGTTGGTCAGGCGACCAACAACGGCGAAGTTAAGATTAGTAGCCGTTAAAAACGCTGTATAATGTTGATGGGTATACATAATACAAAAGTAGAAGTTGTTGGCTAATTATGAGTTGTTGGTCAGGCGACCAACTACGGCGAATAAAGAAAAAGGGTTATGTGGTGCTGATAAGATAGTAAGATAAAAAATAATGTCAAAGGGTTTAAAACCCCGTCTGTTTTGTAAATACGGCGTTTTTTGTTAGCTTTAAGCCATTAGACCCTATTCTTCTCATGAAGAAATATTTACTTTTTATTTTTTTATCCGTTGTTTTTTTACAGGATACTTATGCTACACATACAAAAGGTGGGTGGATGTATTATGAATATCTTGGGCCCGGTATAAATGACCCAATGAAGCTAAGGTATAGAATTGGGTTAAATTTTTATGTAGAGTGCAATACTACTGTTCCTGAAAGCGGCTGGAATTTTTCTTTTTTTGATGGAGCTGCACCTTACACATTTTTGCAGGACATCCCGGTAAACCCTTCTCCCTTTATACAGATCGCAGGCTGTACATTACTTAGTTGTTATCCCTGTTTAAATATTGTTCCAACAAGATGTTACCAGATCTCGAATTACGAAATTATTGTTGAATTAGACCCAAATCCAAATGGTTATATAATTTCAAAACAAAGATGTTGCAGAGTTGCCGGTATCAGTAATATTCAACCTCCTTCAGATGATTTTGGAGCTACATATACCATTAAAATACCGGGGACAGTAATTATTCCTACCGGGCCTCAGAACAGCAGCCCCCAATTTGTTTTTAATGATACGGTCGTTGTATGCGGTGATAGTTATTTTGCCATGAGTTTCCAGGCTACTGATCCGGATGGAGATTCATTGTCTTATTCTTTTATTGATGCTTATGATGGTGCATCATCAGGTGCTCCAAATCCGGGTACTGCTTCAACTCCCCCATATAACAATGTACTTTATGCTTTACCTTTTTCCGGCGTGCAGCCATTAGGTTCATTCGTTTCTATTGATCCTGTTACCGGACTAATCAGTGGCATAGCCCCTGCTTCGGGGATATATGTAATTTGTGTTCTGGTAAAGGAATATAGAAACGGGATCTTCTTTTCAGAATCCAGGAAAGAACTTCATTTAAATGCAGCCTCCTGTGTTCCGCTTGCTGCTAATCCAAACTTTGTTCCTATTACCTGCGATGGCTTTACCGTAGACTTTACGGAAAGCAGTACAGGCAATCCCAATACCTTTTTCTGGGATTTTGGAGACCCTTTAAGTGGTGCAGCTAACACATCTACTTTACAAAATCCTACACACACTTTTACAGATACCGGAATATTTAATGTAAAATTAGTTGTTTCAATATCCAGTCAATGTATTGATTCAGTCATTAAACCAATTAGAGTTTACCCGGGTTTCTTACCCGGCTTCTTAACATCTCCGGCCCTCTGTGTAAATAAACCCATTCAATTTACCGATACCACGTATACTGCTTATGGAATCGTAGATTCATGGCGATGGGATTTTGGTGACCTGTCTACTCTTGCAGATACCAGTCACCTGCAGAACCCTGTTTATACGTATACCTTACCCGGTAATTATGATGTTCAACTGATTGTTACCAATGATAAAGGCTGTTTAAAAACCTATAATAAGATCATAACGATTAATGGTAATCCACTGTTATCCGTTTTTCCTGCCGATTCGGTGTATTGCGGCCTGGATACGCTTCAACTGAATGGTGTTGGAGCTGGAAGTTTTAACTGGACCCCTCCCATAAATATCATTAATGCAAATACGGCAACACCACTTGTATTTCCCAATGTGCAGACAAAATACTTTGCCCGCCTTACGGATCTTAATGGTTGTATTGCCAACGATTCTTTAACGGTTACCCCAAAATTCGACCTTAGCAATGCCATTACCGGGCCGGTATCTATTTGTGAAGAAGATACGGTTGTACTCAGGGGAACAAGCAATTACATTAATGCTATTACCTGGCGATGGACACCGGCGGTTACATCAGAATCACCAACCAATGATACCACCAGGGTGTATCCCATTGTTACCACCACTTATACTTTAAGAACACAATGGGGAAATCACTGCATCGTAAACAAGACACATACCATTAATGTAATACCATTGGCCATACCCAATGCAGGGCCCGATGCTTTTGTATGCAGCGGCGGGCAAACCTCTACCCAACTTAATGCCGGTGGTGGTATAAGTTATGTATGGACACCGGTAACAGGTTTAAGCAATCCTAATATTCGTAATCCTATTGCTTCGCCCATCTTGCCTACATATTATGTAGTGGCTGTAGGTGTGACCGGTTGCGCCAAATTAAGAACCGATACGGTTTTTGTTGATGTAAGTTCTGTGCCTGTATTTAATACCATCAACGATACACTGATCTGCGATATTGATACCCTGCAACTTACCACCAGCGGTACAGGTAATTATAACTGGAGCCCCAATTATATGATCAGCAATACCAGCGTAGCGAACCCGTTGGTTAGCCCGAATGTACCAACCTGGTATTATGTTACCCTTACGGATGCAGTAGGTTGTAAATCCATAGACTCGGTATTTGTAGACGTTAAGGATAAAGTAACTTTAAATGCCGGCCCCGATACTACTATTTGCCAGACGGATGGTTTCTTTTTAAATACCACCAGCGATGCATTACATTATAAATGGACGCCCTCAACTTACCTGGATTACGATACCTTAAAGCAGCCTTTTGCCAGGCCATTAAATACTATCACTTACCAGGTTATTGGCAATATTGGTAAATGCCAGAGTACTGATGCGGTTACCATTAACGTAGTGCCTTATCCCCCGGCAAATGCAGGCCCCGATGTATTTATTTGTACAGGTTTTTCTGTACAGTTGAATGCCAGCGGCGGCAGCAGTTATGCATGGAGCCCGGCTACTTTTTTAAATAACAGGTTAATTCCTAACCCGGTCTCTGTAAGGCCAACGGCCAATATACAATATATAGTTACGGTAAGAGATGTATTGGGTTGTCCAAAGCCTGTAAAAGATACGGTATGGGTAAGGGTCTATCCTGCTGTGATTGCTGATGCAGGCCCCAGGGATACATCGGTTGTTTTAGGAGAGCCTCTCTTTTTAAATGCTTCTGGAGGTACAACATATACCTGGAATCCTTCAACATGGCTTAACAATGCCAATATACAAAACCCGGTTTCATTGCCGCAGGATGATATTAAATATATTTTAACCGCTACAAATGCTGTTGGATGTATAGGTACCGATACGATCTATGTTGACCTGTATAAAGTTGATCCTGACATGTATGTACCAACGGCCTTTACACCAAATGCAGATGGGAACAACGATGTTTTACGTCCCATTTTACTGGGCATGAAGCAACTCAATTATTTCAGGGTATATAACCGCTGGGGTGTATTGATGTTTTCAACCACCGAAAAAGGCAAGGGATGGGATGGCAGGTATAATGGTAAAGGACAGGACCCCGCTACTTTTGTGTGGATGGCTGAAGGAGTAACATTCAATGGACAGACAAAGCAGAAAAAAGGCTATGCCGTTTTAATAAGGTACGGCCATAATCAATCATTTTACTTTCATGCATGAATATATTAATAAACGGAATTTTGTCATGCTTGAGGAACGAAGCATCTCATCCTAACGATTAGATTCTTCGCTATCGCTCAGAATGACAAAACCCCAATAAAAGGGCTCAAAGTAAATTCAACTTTGTGCCCTTTGTGTAAAATCTTTGCGTTGTTTTGTGGTAATATTTGCTTCCCTTCTGTTATTTTGCATTTATGAATAAAATTGTTCTCATCACGGGCGCCACATCTGGCATTGGAAAAGCCTGTGCCATAAAATTTGCAGCTGCCAAATATGATGTGATCATCACCGGCAGGCGGCAGGAACGTTTAATTGCACTGAAAGCTGATCTTGAAAAACAGAATAACATTTCAGTCTTATCCCTTTGCTTTGACGTGCAGGATAAAGATGCCGTAACCGCAGCTTTTAAAAACCTTCCTGAGCCATGGAGAAAGATCGATATCCTCATCAATAATGCCGGGCTTGCTCTTGGCAGGGATAGCTTTGAAGAGGCGGATCTGAATGATTGGGAAACCATGTTAAATACCAATGTACACGGATTACTTTATGTGAGTAAAGAGGTAGTTCCTTATATGATTGCACAAAAAAAAGGACATATTATCAATATGGGTTCTGTAGCCGGTAAGGAAGTGTATGAAAAAGGAAATGTGTACTGTGCCAGTAAGTTTGCCGTAGATGCCATAACCAAAGCCATGCGTATTGACCTGCTGAAAAACAATATAAAAGTTACGGGCATTCACCCCGGGGCCGTTGAAACTGAATTCTCTTTGGTAAGGTTCAAGGGAGAAGAGAAAACAGCACAATCTGCTTATCATGGTTTTATCCCGCTCACAGCTGAAAATATAGCTGATACGGTATTTTATTGTGCCACTTTACCCGATCATGTTTGTATTAATGATCTTGTGATTACCTGTACCCGGCAGGCAGGCACTTACTATTTTCATAAAGATCAATAACCCGGTGGCATTATCTCCTGAAAAACAGGGTAATCATGCACACTGATGGATACAATAAATGACTGTTTACTCCCGTTATAACTATCAGTAAGCCAGGTTCTTGTAAACTTAATTTGCATTTTCCGCTTAAAAGTTGTAAAATTGTTATAACATCCATTATCCACAAGAACCCTTATCAAATGAAAACCTTCATCTTTCTTACCAACATTACGATTTTAATTCTGTTTGGATTTAATTCATCAGCACAGAAAAATGTTATCAAACAAAATCCCTGTTCATCCCCGGCCATTCTTCAACAGGCCGACAGTATTAAAAAATTCCTGGCAAAACAAGGGTTCACTGTTGTAAAAGAAGCTTCCATGCAAATGGAAAGTGAATATGAAATGCCGGTAATTGTCCCTTTAACAGAAGGCAGTTGGTACCAGTTTGTTTTTATTGGTGATATAAGTTCGAGATTATATGAAGTAAGGATGTTTGACTGGAATGAAAAACAGGTGGTTTACCAGAAGAAATATTGGGGAGAT
Organism: Chitinophagaceae bacterium; assembly: GCA_031414035.1. Lineage (GTDB taxonomy): Bacteria > Bacteroidota > Bacteroidia > Chitinophagales > Chitinophagaceae > Ferruginibacter. Next base: position 6,915 of record JANOGE010000195.1, read on the forward strand.
GTGGATGGCAATGTTATCAGTTACTCTTATATACCGCAGTTTTCGGAATACCATATGATCAAACCCGTGCAGGTTAATAAAAATAAAAAGGACCTTTGCGGATATGTGATGTTGCTGAAAAAAACAGAATAACTCAAATGCCTGATATGTTTAAAAAAGCCCTGACAAAATCAGGGTTTTTTTGTTTCATTCATGAAGATAATTTGCCTTCGTTAAACATTATTGAGTCAATGATATCCTTACCTGTAAGCCTGCCCTTGTATTTACTATGGGAGCGCTGGTTGATATATAAGGATTTACCCTTCGCTGGTCAAAATATAATTTTATATTGATCCGGTTATTCAGGAAATAATCAATAGAAGGTGAAATGGTAATATCCTTACTGCCACCAGTTGCAAAATTATTATTCTGGTCTAATTTGCTGTTGGCGGTAATATTATCCCTGATCTTAAAATCTAACCGGAAATTGATCTCATTTTCCAATTTATTACCGGTACTCCCTTTTGAAGTTAAGAATTTGGGCCATTTTAAACCAAAAGGCATGGGTAAGCCTTTTTTACGGTAACCGGCGCCAATAGTAAATTCTGTACTGCGAACTTCGCTCAATTGATAATCAATAAGGCTTAAACTGAGCTGTCTTGATTTTGCATATTCAAACTTAGCCTGCAGCTGATTGGTAAACATCATGTCTACACCGATCAATGGAGAGAACTGTTCTCCGATGCTGATATTGGGAACCAGGAAGTAGGGAACATAATTTTTAGATAAGGTATCATAAAATGAAGGATACCCAAACCTGGATATATCCTGGTATAATAAGGCTGAAGTAAAACCATTCATGCTCAGGTTACCTGTGTAACCGTGGGATAGGGTGAAATTGGTAAATATCTTATCCAATCCCTTAATGCGGGTCAATCCATTATAATCAACTTTCCAGTTTAGTTTTGGTTTAATTCCCCGGAATGGATTTGATTTAACATTGGGATTGTTTTGCTGTATCAATGAAACAGATTCCGGATCTTCACCGGTATAGGCAGCAATAAATGCAGGTATTAATACATCAACAGCATATTTACCATATCCATAATAATAACCCTCCGCATCCGGTGTGGTAAGTCCGTTTGCAATATTGTATTGATTTACTTTCCCTAAACGTTTAGATAAGATCAACCGGTAATCCAGGAATTTTGTGAATGTCTCAGAAACCCGGTTAGGATTAAATTTACCAAACAGTGTTTTAAAGGCAATATATGAAACATCAAACCCTCCCCCGGTATAAGGGTTGAGGTGATTGAATTTATGATTTATCCCCCCACTGGTATCTATAAATCGGAATGTTTCGGAATAATTCTTAGTAAATGTTTTGCTCAGGTTTAAAGTTATGGTCAGGTCCCTGAAAGGTTCTAATTGTGCAGACAGTGTCAACCGCTGATCAAATGACTGCATAAATACCGTATTGAAAGTAGTGTCTTTTGTTATCCATCCTTTTGTAGCAGCCCGGTTCAGCCAGTTGGTATCCGGTTGCCGTCCTAATATAAAATCAACCCCGGGTGCCATGCTCTTCCAGTTCTGACCAACATACTTTGTACTATCGGTATAACCGGGCAAACGGGTATGGGAATTTTCAGATATAGAAACATTCACCTGCTTAATACTGGTTAAAAGTTTACCAAACACTTTTGCGCCGGTATTAACATACGGGAGGGCCGTCTGATCAACTTTTCTTTTATTTTTTACAACCTTCCTGCCATTCTTTTTTATCACCGTGTCTTTATATTTAGTGATCCTTGCTCTCCATTTTGCCTGGTCCTCTTTATTAGATGGTTGCTCTAATTGTTTAAGCCATTTTGATTTTTGATATAACCGGTTAAAGTCCAGCTGCAGTGTTCCTTCCTGTTGTTGTCCATTCTCAATTATATTACCCAGTTCAACAGCCAACCGGGAAGCTCCTATCCAACTGTAAGTAGCCTGGTAACGTAGGTTTAAAGTAGTCCAGTCGAGCAAAGGCAATTTATTTGTTGGGACAGTATATGTAAAGTTAGCAGACTGATTATAAATGGTATTGCGGCCGCCTTTAAGAAAATTTTTCCAAACGGTGTCTTTCTTTTCTTTGGTATCGATACGTCCTTCGGGTTCATCAATCCTTGAATTATTAACTGCGGTAAAATCAAAGTTTATTGACCTTGTTAAATTCCACCTGAAGATATAATCCCTTTGAAAAGTATAATACTTGTCATAGGTTTCGGGTATGGAATATTTTGAAGCACCAATACTGCGTGGCCGTATGGCTCCAAACTGCCGGTTAACATCTGCCCTAAACGTTAATTGTGATGGAATCAAATTGAAATTGAAATCTTTGACCAGGTCAAACCAGTGTGTCTTTGTTTTTTTGAAAAGTTTTTTAAACGGTTCAATGTATTTTGGCTTGGGTGCAAAATTGTAACCCAATCCATACCGGTGTTTGGTTACTTCATTGCTTTCTATTAAAGGGGTATGGTTCTTAATTTTTAAATAAGAGTAACTCACATCAAAATTGGATATATCGTAAATTTTGGGGGGTTTTGTACTGGTCCTGTTTTTTCGAACATTGGTAAAGTTAACAATGGTAGTAGAGTTAAATTCTATTGCGTTATTTTTAATAGAGTCCTTTTGAGATCTTGGAACCAGCTTTAATTTTTCCTTTAGTTTAATATCCATATCATAAGGATCATATTCCGGTGTACTAGTGCTTTGGGAATAACCCGCAAATACGGGAATAGATAAGGCGGCTTTTTTGGGTAACAATTTTCCCAATTCAAGGTTTGCGGATATATCAAACTGTGTAAAATCATCCCGGTAGCGGTCATTTATCCTTTGTTCCAGTGTTCCAAAACCTTTTGAATGTGTATTTGCTGAGATCGTAACTGTTCCAAGATCAGCCAGGTTAAGATCTAATCTGCCCAGGGCTGCCCACCCGCCAGATTCATCGAGTGAAGAAAGCCGTAATTCATTTACCCATACTTCTGCACAGGCACTTATAGCGTTCGTATTTTCAACACCAATCAGGATCCCCCGTATTTCAGCCAGGTTAGGGTTACCTAATACCGAATATAAATGGCCATTATCCTGTAGTCTCCGGTAAATAACAGATGTTGCCGTGGTGCTCAGGTTCCTGTTCTGTTTCAATCTAACCAGTGTTTGCAGATCAACCTCTAAGGAATTCCCCGGGATCCATAAAGTATCATTGTATTGGGTTGAATTAGGGTCTATACTTCCTGCACCCAATCCGGTTAAATTTAACGGGATACGAATCTCATAATAATTATTAACGAAATCGGTTCCCATTCTTATAACAGCTGTAAGATCCTTATCCTTTATAGAAGGGTATGTTTTTGTTGATTCTTCTGCATGTATGTACATGGACAGTTTACCGAATTGACGAAAGTCCCTGTTTGCAAATGTTTGCTGAACGCCTCTTGCATCACCTCTGGCCAGGTTACACAACTGCAGGCTCATAGCCTGTTCATTCTGTAAAAGGTTAACCCCATTATTACTTAATGTTTGTACCCTTTCAATTTCTGTAGGAGTACGATAAGGCAGGGGAACCCGTTTGTCATTTTCTTCAATATTTACAGCACCCTGGTTAAATGTGGTTCCTCCAGGCGATAATTGAGTATACAAACCGCTTGAATCAATTTTGTACTGAAATTTTCTCCAGATATTCCTGGTGAACTGAAGTTCACCAAAACGCAACACCACGCTATCCTCAAAATCAGTCATGAACATCCGTATAAAGCGAATGGATTTAAAATCGGGTATTTGCCCGATTTTACGATCATATTGGCCGATCGGTATCCTGAACTGGTACCAGGTTTCTACCCGTTGTGTACCATCCACAAGACTAACGGTTACCGGTTTTTTATCAACAATAAAGTTGCTGCCGATGGTCATGTCCAGGGAAGTTGCCGGTTTTAGATTAACAATGTATTGAAAATATTCTTCCGTTTGTCCCAGGGTATTATCCCGGTTCATATCTTCCGCATCGGGATATAAAGTGGCAGCTGATGAAAATGTTGTACCGGTAGTTGCAACAGGTGAATTGCCCTCGGGGTTATTGATTTTTTTATACCGTCCCAGAATACCCAATCCCTCGTTATCGTAATCATCGCCACGGTAATAATGATAATTATCACCGGAAGGATCAGCTAAAGCATTTTGATAAGTTGCCGGTGTAACTATACTTTGCAACTGGGCAAGATAAGCCTGGCGTTTATTGGCTTCTGCCGTATCATCTAAACCATCAAAACCAATATCCTGGTATTTTCTGTCGTCCGGATCATTACTGAATGCATTGGTAACCTGTTGCGGATTACTGGGCACCCTGCCCCAGTTTGAATAATCAACCGGTGATGGTGCGTTTGGTGTAGGCAAACCATTTTCATAAAAACGCTTTCCATCTTTTAAAACATCTTCAGAAATACTGCCCAGGTTGAAATATAATTTACCACCGCTGGAATTAGCTATGTTGGGATTTTTTACTGAATTTATGAAAGGATCCTGCAACCAGAATTCTATAAATTCAATATTTGCCGTTTCAAAATCGGGCTGATCTATACTACGCATCAAACCTCCCCATCGTGTTTTTGGTTTTAGTAATTTTCCGCCTGGTGCAACATTCCCGACCGCCGCATCATAATTATACTGTCCCCTGTCTTCGGGATAATAGGCCATGTCAAATGTAACCAACTGGCTTTCACCAAATCCGGTTGTTCTTTGTGGAAAAATTTCCCTCTGATAAACCTGCCTTACCCTTGGATCACTTAATTCAACACGGTTATCCGATAAGGGATTGTTGGATCCTTTATATTGCTGCAGGGTGGGTTCTATCTGGTACCAGTTAATTTTCGACCTGTTTATTCCCGAAATGATATTGTCATTCAAAGTTGCTTCTGGAAACAACTCATTACCCAGCCTGTCAGTTGCTTTATAAGGCACAGAAGACAATGCCCAGCTGATTGGGGGAAACCGGAGATCAAGGCCGGATTGTGTTCCGTCAAAATCATCAATATTGATAATACCATTTGACCCCCTGCCAATTTGCGGAGAATGGCCCGGACGTAAAAAGGCTCCTTCTGCAAATAAATTTATGGTGGAGGGCGCAGTTGTTTGATAAAATGGAAGTTTGTCTAAAAGTTTCGTAAGGCGTGGTACGTCCTGTTTGTAGTTCACATCCAGGCCATACATGGAATTACGGATGGGTTCATTGGTACCGCCTGTACTACTGTTGTCATAACTCACCTTACTAAAGAAAGGACGCTCACTTAACCTGACTACCGTTCCGCCAAAAGACAATTGCTGCTTTACGGTGTTTTTTGCCATATAGTCCCAACGTAAGGCCATATAACTTCTTTGCTGCAATCCAAACGTAGCATTGTTCTCATAATTTACCTGTACCGGAATTCCGGAATTGATGATCGCTGAATTGGTTATTTTAATAGTGCCAAGATCGTAGTTAATATCATAATCAATTCCTTCAATCAGTACCCTGCCACCTGCAGAAACAGTTACCGAACCTTTAGGGATATTGTATCCGATACTGATATCAGCTGAACCCGAAATTTTTGCCGAGCCTTTTAATACAAAACGGTTAAGATTTGGATAAAGTTGTGCTACGGCTTTTATGGAATCGTATAATGCATAATACAAACTATCTTTTATGAATGGCAGTGTTGGGTTTGTATAAATTCCGTTTGCCAGATCCCGCCCAAAGGGTTCCAATACCGGGAACATGACCCGGCTGTATTGCGAATAAACGGTAAATCCTTCCACATAGTCAAATACACCATCGGGTTGAGGATCGAGCTGGTTGTTTAACCGGTCGAGGTTTATAAGTGAAATGATCGGGAAGCCCTGGTTTTTATCCCCAAAAGGAACATAACGTTTCCAGCCTAATCCCGGCTCCTGGTACAGCACATCCAGTTTAAAATCGGTAGGTGTCAACGTACCATATCCTATAGCATACACATTTTTCATCATCAGG
>JANOGE010000196.1:0-2808 GCA_031414035.1 Chitinophagaceae bacterium
CCTCAAACTTCCCTGGCCGACTGCAGCACGCTCGCGGCGATCTCCCGGGTCCTGATGACCTCGACGATCAGTTCGTGCAGCGGGGGAATGTTATCGTCACGCTCGATCATGGTGGAGACGCGGCCGAAGCGCTTCAGGGCCCAAAACTCAAAACCAAATAATTTATAAATATTATGAAAACCATATTTTTAAAGACTGTTAAAAAAGTCCTTCCGCCTGCCGGCGGAGAGGATTTAGGAGGGGCCGCATGATGGAACCGGGACTATATCATATGCTCTTTATAAGTGCAACACTCTTCTTTATTGGTGTGTATGGTTTTTTTACCAGGAGGAACCTGGTTACCATGCTGATGAGTGTAGAACTGATACTGAACAGCGTAAACCTGAATTTTATTGCTTTCAATAAATATTTGTGGTACGATAAGATGGATGGTTTATTTTTTACCATATTTATTATTGCCATTGCAGCTGCTGAAGCTGCAGTAGCAATAGCGATCATTATTAATTTATACCGCAGTCATCAATCAATTGATGTGCAGAATGCGGAAGAGATGAAATATTAAAAGCCCCCTCTATCTCCCCCCGAAGTGGAGGAAATGGAGAAGATGGAAGCGAAGATAAGTGAGGAGAATGCAGTTTTAATACTTGTCAGAGTTTAGAATTTTAATTTAGAACAATAAGAAAGATTACAAAAGGATTTTTTAAATAACGAAAGTCAAACCCCCTCTCCTTTGGAGAGGGCTGGGGTGAGGTAAAAATGCCGAATGCAACTTATATAGCGCTGATCCCTTTACTGCCACTGGCAGGATTTTTAATGCTTGGACTTTTTGGAAGAAAATATTTCAAGAAAACATCGGGGATTATCGGAACAACCTTGTTATTGGTGTCAACAGTGTTAGCATTATACACTGCTTATGGGTATTTTTTCGAGTATGGAAAAGTTGGTGGAGTATATAAAGCATTTCCATTACCGGAATTGCAATATACATGGTTGGAGTTTTCCAAAGGTGTTTCCATTGATATGGGCATTCTTCTCGATCCCATTTCTGTAATGATGCTGGTAGTGGTAACCTTTATTTCACTGATGGTGCATATCTATAGTTTGGGTTACATGAAAGGCGATGAACGGTTCCCTACTTATTATGCTTTCCTTGGGTTGTTTACTTTTTCAATGTTAGGACTTGTCGTTTCTTCAAATATTTTCCAGATATATATTTTCTGGGAGCTGGTAGGTGTTTCTTCTTTCCTACTCATCGGATATTATTACGATAAACCAAGTGCAGTAGCTGCCTGTAAAAAAGCATTCATTGTAACCCGTTTTGCCGATGTTGGATTTTTGATCGGCATATTAATTTTATCATTCTATTCCGGTACGCTGGATTTTAATTTACTTATTGAAAAACTTACAAAGCCCGAAAACGTTGAATTTCAAAATGCAATTACCGCATCTTTTCTTGGTGTATCAGCATTAACCTGGGGATTGGTTTTGGTTTTTGTAGGAGGAGCAGGAAAAAGTGCCATGTTCCCATTGCATATCTGGTTGCCCGATGCAATGGAAGGTCCAACACCGGTTTCAGCATTGATACATGCGGCAACGATGGTAGTGGCCGGTGTGTTTTTAGTGGCCAGGTTATTTCCTGTGTTTGCCATTTCATCCCCAAATGCTTTAAGCCTGGTTGGTTATGTCGGTGCTATCTCTGCATTGATTGCAGCAGTGATCGCCTGTACACAAACAGATATTAAAAGAGTATTGGCTTATTCCACAATGAGCCAGATCGGTTATATGATGTTTGCATTGGGAGTTTCAAAATATGGTGGTGAAGATGGGCTTGGATATACAGCATCGATGTTCCATTTGTTTACCCATGCTATGTTTAAAGCATTGTTGTTCTTAGGTGCCGGTGCAGTCATACATTATATACACAGCAACGAAATGAAAGATATGGGCGGACTGAGAAAATATTTGCCCATCACACACATTACTTTTTTAATTGCCTGCCTGGCCATTGCCGGAGTACCACCTTTTGCAGGGTTCTTTAGTAAAGAAGAAATTTTATTGGCAGCTTATCAGCATAACTCAACTATTTATTGGATCGCTTTGGTCACATCGGGCTTAACGGCTTTTTATATGTTCCGTTTGTACTTTTCAATTTTTTGGGGTCGTACAAGCCCATCTACTTTGGAGAGGCCCGCCCGTGCCGGTACGGACGCGGGTTGGGGTGAGGTCCATAAAGGCGAGGGAGGCTTTGCCATGATGATGCCATTAGTTTTGTTAGCTATTGGTGCTGCTGTCGCAGGATTTATACCTTTCGGGCATTTTGTTAGTTCTGATGGAAAAAGATTGGAAACTGAATTTCATTTACATTTTTCAATCGCACCTGTCGTATTAGGGCTGGCAGGAATTTTTATAGCGATGTGGATGTATAAAAAAGAGAATAATAAGCCGGATAAGTTTGCATCATCACTGAGTGGATTATACAAAGCAGCTTATCATAAATTTTATATTGATGAGATATACCTGTTCATTACGCAGAAAATAATTTTTTGAGTGATGAATATGTAGATCTCATCAATATAAAATTTATGATAAGCTGCTTTGTATAATCCCCCCAGTAATGCCGCCATCTTACCAGGCTTATCATTCTGTTTTTTATACATCCACATAGCCATTAAAATACCTGCCAATCCCAATGCAACCGGGGCTATCGAAAACTGCAAATGAAATTCAGTTTCCAATCTTGTACCATCAGAACTTACGAAATCTCCGAAAGGAATAAACCCGGCAACTGCTGCGCCTACAGCTAATAAT